>NZ_JBHYMF010000005.1:0-86402 GCF_042742855.1 Streptomyces sp. NPDC058877
GGCTCAGGCTGCCCTCAGCTCCGCCGTCCCGCTGCGACGGGATCAGCGGTGAAGGTCTCTCACCTCCACTCGAACCACTGCGCCTCACGGCGCACGCACGATCTCCGGCACACGTGCGCCTCTCTGCTCCTCGCTCAGGGCGTGGACGCCCGGATCATCATGGAGACG
This sequence comes from Streptomyces sp. NPDC058877, assembly GCF_042742855.1. NCBI lineage: Bacteria > Bacillati > Actinomycetota > Actinomycetes > Kitasatosporales > Streptomycetaceae > Streptomyces > Streptomyces sp. NPDC058877. Next base: position 169 of record NZ_JBHYMF010000005.1, read on the forward strand.
CTCGGGCACAGCACGATCACGATGACGCTCGACACCTACGCGCACGTCATGCAGACGACGCTGAGGGCGGCGGCCGATCGGATGGACGACGCCTTGGGGATCGACGACGTCGGCGAAGAAGAGGGTGCCGCGCCGGAGGACTCCCCGGGTGAGTGATCGGCTCGTACGCCCGCGTTGATGTCACCCGCTGATGTCAAAGGCCCCCTGGACGATGTCCGGGGGGCCTTTAACCTGTGTGCACTCGGCAGGATTCGAACCTGCAACCTTCTGATCCGTAGTCAGATGCTCTATCCGTTAAGCTACGAGTGCTTGTTTTTAGTTCTTGTCTTCGCTCCCCGGCCTTTCGGCCCGCTCGCGGCGACAGGAAGAACATTACATGACTGCCGCCGTCATGTGAAATCCATTCCCCCCACCCGTTGTGACCTGCGAAAACGTCGACCAGGAGGCGGAGGGGGGAGGGGCGGGCGAGGCGGGGCGGAGCGGTCTCGCCGGGCGGAAAACCCGAGAAAGAGACCGGGGTCACACCTCGCGCGGCGACAACTTGTGGACGGTGCCCCGGGACGGTTCGCGGTTCGGGAACGGCCGAAGCCCCGGCCGTGGGGCCGGGGCTTCGGTAGGGGCGGAGGCGGAGGGATTTGAACCCTCGATGGGCTTTAAGACCCAAACCGCATTAGCAGTGCGGCGCCATAGACCGGACTAGGCGACGCCTCCTCGCACCGCGCGCCTACGCGAGTGGTGCGTGCAGATGATGACACAGACGAACCGGCTGTCACCAATCGATTCTCACCGTACTAGTTTTTCGGGGTCCAGGGCAAAGCCCCGGGCGCCGGCCGTGCCGTCCCGGAGCCCGCCCCCGGTCCGGGCGCGCCCCGCTTGCGCAACGCCACGGCGCCCGGAGCGTTAGAGGGGGCGGGTGCGGTACGCCCGCGCCCGCCGTCATCCCCGTGCTCCTGGAGATCCGCATGTTGCGCAGCCTCGTCCTCGCCACCCTCGCCACCACCGCCGTCGGGGCCGGCGGCCTCGGGCCGCTTCCACCGCTGAACCTGTTCGCAACGCCCGACGCGTTGACCGTGGTGGTCGAGAAGAGCGGCAATCCCCAGGCCGACGGCACCTTCGAGGTGACCTGCGGGGACCGCGCCGAGGGGAACCACCCTGCTGCCGCGGACGCCTGCAAGCGCCTGGGCCAGCTCGCGAGGGAGCGGGCGAATCCCTTCCTGCCCGTGCCGCGGGACCAGATCTGCTCCCAGGCGTACGGGGGCCCCGTCGTCGCCCACGTCACCGGCACCTGGCAGGGCAGCAAAGTCGACGCCCGTTTCTCCCGTGCGAACGGCTGCGAGATCAACCGTTGGGAAAATCTGGAGCCTCTCCTTCCCCTCGTCCGGGGGTGACGCGCGGAAGCTCCCTTAGACTCCCCTCAGTGACAGGCTGCGGCCCGCGGGGCAAGATGGGGCCGGCCGATGAACCAGCACGTGCAGTGCGTCAGGGAGGAAGCGTCGTCGTGAGCAGCAGGCCATCCCGAGGCGCTGCTCGCCTCGCAGCCATACTCGACGCCCTCCCCGACGGCCTGGTGCTCGTCAATTGCAACGGCACGGTCGTCAACGCCAACACCATCGCCCTCGGCATGTTCGAGACGCCGGGGACCGCACTGGTCGGGCGCGGGCTGCTCGATCTGCTGCCCGCCTTCGACTCTCGCCTCATCCCGGGCTCCATGCGCCGCCCGGAGGGCGCCGACGAGCGGGGCCGCACCAAACCGAACCGGATGATCGCCCGCCGCACGGACGGCAGCGAGTTCCCCGTCGAGGTGACCAGCGCCAGCCTGGAGGACGGCCGCGAGGCCTACGACTCCTACGGCGGCTACACCGGCGACGAACTGCTCATGCTCGTCGTGCGGGACCTCACGGGCACCCTCGACACCGAGGCCGAACTCGCCCGCTCGCAGCGCCAGACCGAGATGATCCTGCGCGCCGCGGCGGAGGGCGTCGTCGGCACCGACACGGACGGCCGGGTCGTCCTCGTGAACCCCGCCGCCGCACAGATCCTCGGCTACCGCGCCGGCGAACTCGGCGGCCAGGAGCTGCACCCGCTGATCCTCGCCAAGCGCGCCGACGGCGACCCCTTCCCGTACGAGGAGTCCCCGCTCGCCGACACCCTCAAGTCCGGCCGCAAGCACCGGGTCCGCGGGCAGGTGCTGTGGGCGAAGAAGGGCGACCGGGTGCCGGTCGACCTGACGACCGCTCCGGTGCGGGACGGTGACCAGCTCGTCGGCGCGGTGATGACCTTCACCGACCGCAGGCCGTACGAGGAGCTGGTCGAGAAGCACGCCGTCGAACTCGCGGACCTGGCCGAACGGCATGCGGCGGAGCGCGAGCAGCAGGCGGAGAAGTACGCCTCCCTGGCCGCTCGCCACGAGCAGCTGACCGCCGTACTCGCGGAGTCCTTGCGCGGGCCGCTGGAGGAGCTGCGCACCGAGCTGGGCACCCTCGCCGCCGATGACGCCGGACAGCTGTGGCCCGAGGCCAACCAGGTCCTGCACCACTTGGCCGCCGGGTACGCGCGGATGACGGCGCTCGTCGACAACGTCCTCGGCTACCAGCGGCTCGACGCGGGTGTGGAGGAACTCGACAAGGACGTGGTGCTGCTCGACGGAATCGTGACCGGCGGCATCGACGCGGCCGTGGAGCTGATCGGCCCCGGCCGCGCCCAGTTCGCCGTGCACACTCCGCCCATCGAGGCCGAGGTGGACGCGGCCCGGTTGACGACCGCGCTCGCGCACCTGGTCGCGGACGTGGCGGGGGTCGACGCGACCGGCAAGGGCAAGGCCGACCGGGCACCGAGCGACTCCACGATCGTCGTCGCGGCGGCGCAGCGGGGTGACGTCGTGCGGATCGAGGTCCGCGGGCCGCACGCGGGCGGAGACCCGGTCCACGGGCCCGTGGTGCGCGGGATCGTGGCGGCGCACGGCGGTGTCGTGCAGACCCACGAGGTGCCGGGGACGAACGGCAGCGCGTACGTGCTCGAAGTGCCGCTCGGTTCGGGTCGGGGCACGGTTCCCCCGCCCGCGCCGGAGGACGCGGCTCCGAAGGGGGGCCGCGAGGCGCTCGCGCTGCCCGCGCAGGCCTCCGCTCCGGCTCCGGTCCCCGTGCCGGCCTCCGGTCCTGCCGCGGGCGCGCCGTCCGTGGCGGCTCCGGGCGGACTTCCCGGTGCGACCACGAACCCCGGCCCGCCTCCCGGCGCCGTCCCGGTCACCGGCCCCGCTCCGATCCCCGTCCCCGCTCCGGTGCCCGGCCCCGGTCCTGACGGGTCCGCCGACGGCGGGGCGTCGGCTGCGGTCGCCGAGGCGGCCGGCGGAGGACGCCGCCGGGCCCGGCGCAGCTCCACGGACGCCTTCCTGGAGAGTGCCGTCGCGACCGAGGCCGAGGCGCCCGCCGTCGAGCCCAGCGGGCGCCGCCGGGCCCGTGCGACCGAGGTCGCCGCTCCCGCCGAACTGATCCCCGCCCAGCAGAACGGGGCGGTGGCCCCGTCCGCCCCGGCGCTCTCCGCCGTGCCCGCAGAGCCCACCGGGCGTCGTCGGGGCCGACCCGCCGAGGGGTCCGTCGTGACCGCGGCCGAGGGCGCGCAGGGGCGTGCCGCGCTCGGTGCGGCCGTGCCCCCGCAGGGCGTCGCCGTCGATCCGGCCGGCACCCACGCACCGGGCCACGCGCCGGCCCGTGCGCTGCCTTCCACGGCTTCCGCAGCTCCCGAGGACGCCCCCGCACAGCCGAGCGGGCGCCGGCGGCGGGCGCTGGCCGCCGCACAGGAGCGGGCGGCTGCGGCCGAGGCCGGGCCCAGAACCCCGTTCGCGCTGCCGCCCGCCGATGCCGAGCGTGACACCGGGGCGAACCCGACCGCCGCGCAGGACGGGCCGCTGCCGGTCTCCGACGAGGGACGCCACGAGGCCGTGCGGGGCGTCCCGGGCGCCGACCACACCCCGCCGCAGCCCCATCCGCACGTGGAGCCGCCGGTCTCCGCCCAGGGCCCGGTGGCCGTGGAACCGACCGGCCGCCGCCGGGCCGTGGCGGTTCCGCCGCCGGAGCCCGCACCGCAGCGGACGGCGGAGTCAGCGCCGCAGGACGGCACCGGTTCGGTGACGGGCACCGGTTCCGGGACGGGCACCGGTTCCGTGCCCCTGCCGCCCGCACTGCCGATGCCGATGCCGATGCCGGCGGACTCGACGGAAGGTCGCGCCTTCGGCGTCCGGAGCCTCGGACAGGGCGTTCCCTTCGTCCCCCCGACCGGGCCCGCGGTGTCGGCGGTGCCCGTGGCCGAGGGTTCGTCCGGCGCGCCCTCCAACGGCTCGGGGCGGCGACGCAGGCTCGCCACGCCGCCCGAGATCGACCCGCCGGTTCCGGCTGCGCTCCCCGAACCGGCCGTGGCCGGGCCGCACCCGGAGCCTTCGGCGCCGGTCTCCGCCGCGGCCCTCGCCCAACCCGAAGCCGCGCCGGAGGGCCGGGCGTACGCGATAGGGGCACCCGCCGAGGGTTCCGCAGAAGGACCCGAGCCGCTCGACGGCCCGGGCGGTGCGGTCGAGGTCGCCAATCGGCCCGCGCCGCGGCCCGTCGACGACGAGCTGCCCCCGGAGCCCCTCGACAACCCCCGCCGGCTGCTCGTCTGGCCTGCGCCCGACGTCTCCACCCAGCAGGCGCTCAGCGACCGCGGCTACCGGCCGGTGATCGTGCACTCCCGTGAGGAGGTCGACGCGCAGATCGCCGCCTTCCCGGCCGCGCTCTTCGTCGACCCGCTGACCGGTCCCATCACCCGTACCGCCCTCCAGTCGCTGCGTCAGGCGGCCGTCGCCGCCGAGGTTCCGGTGTTGTTGGCGGCCGGGCTCGGGCAGGCGACCAGGGAAGCGGCGTACGGCGCCGACCCGGCCGTGCTCCTCAAGGCGCTCGCCCCCCGGGACAGCGAGCAGCACCCGTCCCGCGTCCTGCTGATCGAGGAACACGAGGCCATCGCGGAAGCGATGGCGGCGGCCCTGGAGCGGCGCGGGATGCAGGTGTCGCGGGCCGCCACGGACACCGAAGCGGTCGCGCTGGCCACCGAGAGCCGGCCGAACCTGGTGGTGATGGACCTGATGCAGGTGCGTCGCCGTCGGGCCGGAATCATCGACTGGCTGCGGGCGAACGGGCAGTTGAACCGCACCCCGCTCGTCGTCTACACCTCGGCCGACCTGGTCGAGGAGGAACTGCCGAAGCTCGCCTCCGGCGAGACGGTCCTCTTCCTCGCCGAGCGGTCGAACAGCGCCGAGGTCCAGGCCCGGATCGTCGACCTGCTCGCGAAGATCGGCACCAACTGATCCGCCTGATCCGCATCAACTGATCGGCACCGTCCGATCGGCCTGATCGGCAGCGACCGGGGGCGTGTTCCGAAAGCGGCTCCGTCGTCCGCCCGGGGGAGCCTTCGAAACACGCCCCGGCCCCGCGGGGCCCGTGGGTGCTGGAGGGGTGCTACAGCTGGGTCACGTCCAGCTCGCCCTGCGCGTACTGCTTGCGGATGACCTTCTTGTCGAACTTGCCGACGCTCGTCTTCGGCACCGCCGGCACGACCGCCCACCGCTCCGGCAGCTGCCACTTGGCGATGCCGCCCTCGTCGGCGAGGAATGCCTTCAGCGTCTCGTAGCCCGTCGTCGCGCCCTCCTTGAGGACGACGGTCGCGAGCGGGCGCTCGCCCCACTTCTCGTCCGGCACCGCGACGACCGCGGCCTCGACGACCTCGGGGTGCGCCATGAGCGCGTTCTCCAGCTCCACGCTGGAGATCCACTCGCCGCCGGACTTGATGACGTCCTTGGCGCGGTCGGTGAGGGTGAGGAAGCCGTCCGGGCTGATCACCCCGACGTCACCGGTCTTGAGCCAGCCGTCCTCGCTGAACTTGTCGGCGGGACGGATCTCCTCGGCGTCGATGCCGCCGAAGTAGGCACCCGCGATCCAGGTGCCGCGCACCTCCAGCTCGCCGGCCGACTCGCCGTCCCACGGGAGGTGTTCGCCGCCGGGGCCGACCAGCCGGGCCTCGACGCCGGCGGGGAAGCGGCCCTGGGTGATCCGGTACGGCCACTCCTCGTCGGTGCTCAGTCCGGCCGGCGGGTGGGCCATCGTGCCCAGCGGGGAGGTCTCGGTCATGCCCCAGGCGTGGCAGAGGCGGACGCCGAGCTTGTCGTAGGCCTCCATCAGGGAGGGCGGACAGGCGGCGCCGCCGATGGTGACCTGGGTCATCGAGGAGAGGTCGCGGGGGTTGGCGGTGACCTCTGCGAGCAGGCCCTGCCAGATCGTGGGGACGGCAGCCGCATGGGTCGGCTTCTCCCGCTCGATCATCTCGGCGAGCGGGGCCGGCTGGAGGAAACGGTCCGGCATGAGCATGTTGATGCCGGTCATGAAGGTGGCGTGCGGCAGGCCCCAGGCGTTCACGTGGAACTGCGGCACGACGACCAGGGTCGTGTCCCTGTCGGTGAGGCCCATCGATTCCGCCATGTTCACCTGCATGGAGTGCAGGTAGATCGACCGGTGGGAGTAGACGACGCCCTTGGGGTCACCGGTGGTGCCGGAGGTGTAGCACATGGCGGCGGCGGTGCGCTCGTCGAGCTCGGGCCAGTCGTAGGTGGTCGGACGGCCGGCGATCAGCTCCTCGTAGTCGTGCACGCGCGGGGCCGTTCCGTCCAGTGCGGAACGGTCGCCGGGGCCGGCGACGACGACGTGCTCGACGGTCGGCAGGTGCGGCAGCAGCGGGGCGAGGAGCGGGAGCAGGGAGCCGTTGACGATCACGACCCGGTCGGCGGCGTGGTTGACGATCCACACCAGCTGCTCGGGGGGCAGGCGGAGGTTCAGGGTGTGGAGCACCGCGCCCATGGAGGGGACCGCGAAGTACGCCTCGACGTGCTCGGCGTTGTTCCACATCAGGGTGGCGACCCGCTGGTCGCCGGTGACGCCGAGTTCGTCGCGCAGGGCGTTGGCCAGCTGGTGCGCGCGTGCTCCGGCTTCCGCGAACGTGCGGCGCTGCGGCTCGGGCTCGCCCGTCCAGGTGGTGATGGTGGACCTTCCGTGGATCGTCATCCCGTGCTTGAGGATGCGGCTCACGGTGAGTTGTACGTCCTGCATGGTGCTGTACACGGGGCGTCCTCCCGGTGGGCGCTACGTGGCAGAAGGGGTGTGGAGATTCTGCGCACGTACCGCGCGGTATGTCACTACCCGGGAGTACGTAAATTGCCAGTGATTACTGGCGGAAGCCCACCACGGGCCCCTGCAGCCCCGCGCGCCTACCGCACGGGGGTCAGCTCAGGGTCCTCGCGGAGCTTTCCGAGCGCCCGGGACACCGCGCTCTTGACGGTTCCGACCGACACCCCGAGCACCTCGGCCGTCTGGGCCTCGCTGAGGTCCTCGTAGTACCGCAGCACCACCATCTGGCGCTGCCGCTCCGGAAGCTTCAGGACCGCCCGCCACATCGCGTCGTGCAGCACCTGGCGCTCCGCCGGGTCCGACTCCGAGAGGCCCGACGGCTCCGGCAGCTCCTCGCAGACGTACTCGTCGACCTTGCGCTTGCGCCACTGCGACGTGCGGGTGTTCACCAGGGCGCGGCGGACGTAGCCGTCCAGGGCGCGGTGGTCCTCGATGCGCTCCCAGGCCATGTAGGTCTTGGCGAGCGCGGTCTGGAGGAGGTCCTCGGCGTCCGAGGGGTTGGCGGTGAGGGAGCGTGCGGTCCGCAGGAGCACGGGGCCGCGCGCCCGGACGTACGAGGTGAACGTCGGGTACGACGCGTACTGCGAGGCACCGGCGCAGACGGGGCCAGAAGGTGGCGGGGTCATGACTCCACGCTAGGAGCGGACCGGTAGCCGCGGATCGGCCCCAGGTCCCGAACCGCCGTCCGCCTCAGGTTGTAGGAGCACAAACACTCCCACCTCCTCTGGGTGGAGGCCCCCGACCTCCGGGTCAGGGTCCGGGGGACGGGGCCCGGTGTCGGGTCCGGAGGTCGGGGCCCGGGGTGCGGGGACGGCAGCCGTGACCTCGCCCGGGCGCGGTGGTGCCGGGGCCGTCAGGGGCGGTGCCCCCCGACGAACCTCAGGGGGACCGGGACGTGGGGATCGAGCCGGCTGGTGGTCGAGATCCGCGCGACCGGTGCGTCCATCGCATTGCGGTCGATGACCATCGTGCGCCCGCCGTACGACTCGGTGACGTTCCCCGCGTACTGGTGGATCCGGGCGCTCGGGGTCCATGCCTGCGGCTCCAGCACCGGCTCCGTGAGCAGTGCCGGCTGGCCCCGCCAGCGCGCGAACCACATGACGTCCGGGAGATCCGCCGTGCCCGCCCTGCGCTGCGCCTCGACGTCCCGCACCCCCGTCTCGGCGCTGCTGTAGAAGCCGGGGAGGTAGCCGAGGCGCCGGACCTCCCGGTTCCACGCCCGGACGAAGGAGAGGGTGGTCGCGGCACAGTCCGCGTCCCCCTGCCGGTAGGCCTCGATGTCCAGGTAGAGCGGGCTGTTCGTGCCGATGCCGAGGGCGCGCGCCGCCTCCACCGCGTCGCCGCCCTCCTGGGTGCCCTGGCTCCAGGGCGTGCTGCCGATCGCGTACTTCCGCTTGGCCGAGGAGTCGACGCACGGCGCTTGCGAACCCACGAAGAGCGGCAGCAGCCGCCAGCCCATCGCGTGCGCGGAGGCGACCCAGGCGGGGGTGAGCTCCTTCTGGACCGGGCAGCCCCGTCCCCGGCCGCCGAAGTAGATCCCCACGGCCCCGTACGGCGAACTGCGCCAGGCCTGCATCACCGCGAGGGACGGCGCCTCACAGGTGTCGAAGGCCTTGCCGGCGAAGTGGACGGGGTCGTCGGAGGCGGAGGCTCCGGGAGCCGCGACCGGGGCCGGTACGACGGACGCGAGGGAGACGGACGCGAGGGACGGGAACTGCACCGATCCGACCGGCACGAGGGGCGGGACCGGAACCGCGGGGGACGGGACCGGAACCGCGGGGGACGGGACCGGAACCGCGGGGGACGGGGCGACCGTCGTTCCGGCGGGTGCGGCGGCCTCCCGTTCGGCCCTCGCCACGGCGGGGGCCGGGGCGTTGAGGAGGACTGCCCCGGCGAGGGCCAGCAGCACGGCGGCGACCGTGGTCCGCGCTCCGGGGGGAGGCGCGGACCGCGGCCGGGGCGGTGCGGAGGGCGGTTCCGGCCGGGGCTGCGGCGAGGCCCCCGCCGTGGAGGGCCGGGCGGGGCCGGAGGCGGGCGGGTGGCCGGGCGCGGAAGCGGGGCCGGAGGCGGGCGGGTGGTCGGACACGGAAACGGGCGGGTGGTGAGTGCTCATGGCGCGAGTGAAGAACCGCTCGACCCGCCCGGCCACCGCTGAGGCCCTCGCCTCAGCCGTCCGTGCCCAGGATCAACCCGGATGTGGGAACCCCGGTGCCCGCCGTGACCAGGGTCCGGCCCGCGCCGGCGACCTGGTTCACCGAAGTGCCGCGGATCTGCCGCACCGCCTCCGCGATGCCGTTCATGCCGTGCAGATAGGCCTCGCCGAGCTGCCCGCCGTGGGTGTTCAGCGGGAGCGCGTCGGCCGCGACGAAGTCGGCCGCCTCGCCCGGCCCGCAGAAGCCGAACTCCTCCAACTGCATGAGCACGAACGGGGTGAAGTGGTCGTACAGGATGCCCACGTCGATCTCGGAGGGTGCCAGCCCGGACGTCCGCCAGAGCTGCCGGGCGACCACTCCCGTCTCCGGCAGCCCGGTCAGGCCGTCCCGGTAGAAGCTGGTCATGGCCTCCTGCTTCCGCCCGGCACCCTGGGCAGCGGCCAGGATCACGGCGGGCGGGCGCCGCAGGTCGCGGGCGCGCTCGACGGAGGTGACCACGACCGCCTGACCGCCGTCGGTCTCCTGACAGCAGTCGAGGAGCCGGAGCGGCTCGACGATCCAGCGCGAGGCGGCGTGGTCGGCGAGGGTGATCGGCTTGCCGTGGAAGTACGCGGCGGGGTTGCGGGCCGCGTGCCGCCGATCGGTGACGGCGACGTGGCCGAAGGCCTCCGGCGTCAGCCCGTACGCGTGCAGGTAGCGCTGGGCCGCCATGGCGACCCAGGAGGCCGGGGTGAGCAGCCCGAAGGGCAGCTGCCAGCCGAGCGCGGCGCCCTCGGCGGAGGGCTCGCGCTGCTGGACCCCGGAACCGAAGCGACGGCCCGAGCGCTCGTTGAACGCCCGGTAGCAGACGACGACCTCGGCGATCCCGGTGGCGACGGCGAGCGCGGCCTGCTGCACGGTGGCGCAGGCGGCCCCGCCCCCGTAGTGCACTCGGGAGAAGAAGGACAGTTCGCCGATTCCGGAGGCCTGGGCGACGGTGATCTCGGGGTTGGTGTCCATGGTGAAGGTGACGAGGCCGTCGACGTCTGTCGGAGCGAGACCGGCGTCGTCCAGGGCCGCCCGGACGGCCTCCACGGCGAGGGAGAGTTCACTGCGGCCCGAGTCCTTGGAGAACGCGGTCGCCCCGATGCCCACGACGGCCGCCCGGCCGCCGAGCCCGTCCCGGGTACGGAGGCTCACCGTGGCACCTCCAGGGTGACCGTGACCGTTCCGGTGACGTGGTGTCCGAGGCCGTTGGCGCCGGTGATCCGGACGCTCGCCGTGGCTCCGGACACCTCCGTGACCGTCCCGGTCAGGACCATGGTGTCGCCGGGGTGGTTGGGGGCACCGAGCCGGATGGCGACCTTGCGCAGGACGGCCCGGGGGCCGAAGTGGTCGGTGACGTACCGACCGACCAGGCCGTTGGTGGTGAGGATGTTCATGAAGATGTCCGGGGAGCCCTTCTCCCTGGCCAGTTCGGCGTCGTGGTGCACGTCCTGGTAGTCGCGGGAGGCGATCGCGCCGGCGACGATCAGGGTGCGGGTGATCGGGATCCGCAGCGGCGGCAGTTCGTCACCGGGCCTCACGGCGGTCATGCCGGTTCTCCCCTCGTGGACGGAACGGTGAGCGGGGCGGCGAGCGGATCGACGGACGGATCGACGGACGGATCGACGGACGACCGGGCGGACGGGGCGGGACCCCCGGGGGGGAGCGCAGCCGCGGACGGTTCGGCGAGCAGATCGCCGAGTTCGGCGAGGAGTTCGGTGCCGCAGCCGAGGTACGCGTCCAGTTGTCGGCCCCACAGGAAGTGCCGGTGGACCGGGTGGTCGAGGTCGGCTCCCGCGCCACCGTGCAGGTGCTGACCGGTGTGCACGACCCGCTTGCCCGCCTCGGAGGCCCACCACGCGGCCGTCAGTGCGGCGCCGGCCGCATCGAGGCCCGCGTCGAAGCGCCAGGCGGCCTCATAGGCCGTGACCCGGATGGCTTCGGTGTCCATGTGGGCCTCGGCGGCCCGCAGTTGCACCGCCTGGTGGGTCGAGAGCGGCCGGCCGAACTGTTCCCGTACGGACGTGTGCTCCACCGCCCTGGCGAGGGAGCCGGCACACACCCCGGCCTGGAGTCCGGCGAAGGCGGTCCGTGCGGCGGCGAGGACGTCCCCGTGGGCCCCGGGGCCGCCGGTGCCGAGCCGCTCGGCGGGCGTTCCGTCGAGGACGAGCCTGGCGGCGGCCCAGGGCGCGGTCAGTTCGACGGCCTCGACGGCTGCTGCGTCTTCCGTGCGGACCAGCCACAGGGTCCGGTCCCGGTCCGGCACGAGGACGTGGTCGGCGTCCCGCAGCCACGGCACCCCGTCGACGACCCCGCTGAGTCGACCGCCGCCGGCGCCGCCGCCCGGGGCGATCGTCCCCGTCCCCGGGAAGGCTCCCGTCATCACCGTCGTACCGGCCCTGAGACCGGGCAGCAGCCGGGCGCGCTGTTCCTCCGTGCCGTGCCGGGACACGGCGAGGATCCCGTACGCGCAGCTGGCGGCGAACGGCACCTGGGCCGTCCTGCGCCCCTGCTCCTCCAGCAACAGGACCAGACCGAGGAGCCCGACCTCCTCGACGGCGCCGGGGAGACCGGCGGCGCAGAGCGCCCGCCAGAGTCCGGCGTCCGTGCCGGTCCCGACGGACCGGAGCCGCTCGTGGGTGGCGAGGTCGGCGAAGACGCGCGCGGCCAACTCCCGGGCGGCCCGCTGCTCCTCGGTGGGCGTGAAGTCCATGTCAGTCCTCCCCTCCCGCGCGGAAGACGGGGAGCTCCAGCTCCTCGTCGACCCGCAGGAACTCCAGCCGCACCGGCATCCCGATCCGCACCTCGTCGTACGGCACGCCCACCACGTTGCTGACCATCCGCACGCCTTCGGCGAGTTCGACCAGTCCGACCGCGTACGGGGGGTCGAAGGCCGGGAAGGACGGATGGTGCACCACCACGTACGAGAAGACCGTGCCGGCGCCGCTCGCCTCGACCGTGTCCCACTCCCGGGAGCCGCAGTCGGCGCACCCCGGCAACCAGGGGAAGCGCAGCCTCCCGCAGCCGGTACAGCGCTGGATCAGCAGCCGGTGCGCGGCCACGCCCTCCCAGAAGCCGGCGTTGTCCCGGTTGACGACCGGCCGGGGGCGGCGCGGCCCGGGCTCCGGCCCGGAAGGGCGGGTCCCTTCGGTCGGGGCGGTGCCCGTTCCGACCCCGGACCGGTGGGTCGGGGCCCGCTCGGCCCCGGCCGTCCCGGAGGCCGCGGCGCGGTGCGGCCGGGCGGCGGGGGCGTACTTCAGGATGCGGAAGCGGTGGGTGCCCACGAGCACGTCGCCCACCCGGACGTCCGTGCGGGTGGTCACGAAGTACCCGGTGCCGAGCTTGGTGGACTTCCGTCCGGACACCGCCTCGATGACCGCGTCGAAGCGGATCTCATCGCCCGGGCGGAGCGGGTGCAGGTACTCCTGCTCGCAGTCGGTGGCGACCACCGAGGTGTAGCCGGCGTCGTCGAGGAGGGCGAACAGCCCTTCGTACGCGGACGACCGGTCCGCGTGCCCCGAGAGACCGCCCATCGTCCACGCCTGGAGCATCGTCGGCGGCGCGACGGCATCCGGTCCTGCGTAGGCGGGGTGGGCGTCGCCCATCGCCTCGCACCAGTGCCTGATCATGGGCAGGTTGACCGGGTCCTTGCCGGTTCCGGCGGTGGCGGCCGCCCGGCCCACGTGGACCGCGAGCCGCTGCTGCAGCAGGTCCGGTTCCTCGGGCCCCTCCGTGCCGCTCATCGCCGCCCCCTCCCCTTCATGCCGAGCCGCGTCCTGGCGACGATCTCGCGCTGCACCTCGCTCACCCCGCCTCCGAAGGTGTTGATCTGCGCGGCGCGGTTCATGCGCTCCAGCTCGCCGCCGTCGAAGGCACCCGGTGATCCGGCCCGCACCGTGCCCGCGTCACCGGCGATCTCCTGGCAGATCCGGTACACCTCGACCGCCGATTCGGTTCCCGCGAACTTCACCCCGCTGGCGTCCCCGGGGGCCAGCCGGCCGGCGCCCACGTCCCCCACCAGGCGCCAGTTCAGCAGGCGGGTCGCGGCCAGCCGGGCATGGGCCTCGGCGGCCCGGAGCCGCACCCACGGCTCGTCGATGCGCCGCCGTCCGGTCACCGGATCGGGGGTGCGCGCCCGGTCGAGGACGGCGGCGAAGAAGTCCTCGGCCTGCATGCCGATCGCGGCGAGGGCGACCCGCTCGTGGTTGAGCTGACTGGTGATGAGCCCCCAACCGCCGTTCTCCGGCCCGACGAGGTTGCCCGCGGGGACCCGCACGCCGTCGTAGTAGGTGGCGGTGGTGGTGAGGCCGCCGACGGTTTCGATGGGGGTCCAGGAGAAGCCCGGGGCGTCGGTCGGAACCAGGACGAGGGAGATGCCGCGGTGCGGAGGTGCCTGGGGGTCGGTGCGGCAGGCCAGCCAGATCCAGTCGGCGTTCTGCGCGTTGGAGGTGAAGACCTTCTGTCCGTCGATCAGCCAGGAGTCCCCGTCGCGCACCGCCCTGGTGCGGAGCGAAGCGAGATCGGTTCCGGCCTCGGGCTCGCTGTAGCCGATGGCGAAGACGGCCTCGCCGCGCAGGATCCGCGGGAGGAAGCGGGACTTCTGCTCCTGGGTCCCGTATGCCATCAGCGTGGGTCCGACGGTGTTGAGGGTGACCATCGAGACCGGGGCGCCCGCGCGGTACGCCTCGTCGAAGAAGACGAACTGCTCGTCGGGCCCGCGCCCCTGTCCTCCGTACTCCTCGGGCCAGCCGAGGCCGAGCAGTCCGTCGGCGCCGATCCGGCGGAGCAGTCGTCGCTGGGCGGCGGTGTCGGTGGCGGGGGGCGGTCCGTCGGGCATCGTCTCCCGGAAGTAGGCACGGAGTTCGGCGCGCAGCCGTAGCTGCCGCTCGGTCGGGGCGAGGTGCACGACGACGGCCTCCCGTGGGACGACTAAGGTTTCTGACTGTCCGTCAGATCCCGGATTCCTGTCAAGGTCGCCGCCGCGCGCAAAAGCGCGGCGTCCCGCACCCCGATGCCGAAGCACCGGAGCACGGGACGTCGCTCACACCACCGTCACGCTCCCTGCCGGACCGGCCTGTGCGCCGCCGGCGGTCACCACCACGGGTGGAAGTTGACCACCGTGGTGGACTGGCCGATGTGCGTGAAGGCGGAGCCGTTCACGCTCGCGGTGTTGTTCTGGTTGGACGCGCCGGCACCGGTCGCCACCTGCTGCGTCGTGGTCGAGTTGCCGAAGTTGTCCCCCCCGACACCGCTGCCGATGATCGAGGCGACGCTCGTGTTCGATCCGTCGTCCGCGAACCCGCCGTTGTCGGCCTGGGCCACCCCGGTGAAGAGCGCGGCGGCGAGGGGCAGGGCGGCGACGACGGCGAGGGCGCGGGCGGTACGGATGCTTGCCATGTCTGTTCCTCCGGGAACTGAAAGTCATTGCTGGTGCACGGAACTGCTCTGGGAACTGCTCTGAGGACTGCATCAGGGAGCAGCGCTGCGGAATCTTCCGAAGTGCGCTCCCTTCCAAGGCAGTTGGCCGACCGCCTTGGTCTTCGTGCTCGACGTCGCGCCATCAGAGTTGCCCACCGAATCCCCTGCGAACCAGACCGGAGTGCCTGATTCCCTCGCAAGCGTGAGGACAAGCAGATAAACCCCGGCAAGTCGAAGGAAGCGCCAGCTCAGCCGGCCGGAAGGACACCGACGCCGGCGCAACCGGTGTGCCGCAAGGGAGGAAGCGTTCCGGCAGATCCCTCACCGATTCCCCTCATGAAAAGGGCACGCCGGCGAGTCCCCGATGCCGAGGAACCGAACGCACCCGCAGGAGAAGAAAGAGAATTCGATGACACGGAGGGGCGGGGAGGCCCCGAGGCCCCTTGCCCCTCCCCTCCCCACCTCGCCTCACGGTGAGGGTTCCGGCACGCTTCGACCGACCGCGCGGCGTCGGGATCCGACGAGGCAGGGACCCCACGGGTCACGAACCGAACAGGACCACGGACCACGGGCCACGGGCCACGGGCCACGGGCCACGGGCCACGGGCCACCCACTACGGGGCGGATCCCACAGCAGCCTCGAAAGCCCCGTACGCAGCCGCGTCGAAGAGCACGAACCGCACCTCCTCGACCTCGGTCCGGGCCGCCCGCACCGCCCCCACGGCGATCCGGGCACCATCGGCCATCGGCCAGCCGTAGACACCGGTGGAGATCGCCGGAAACGCAACCGTGCGGTCCCCCAACTCATCCGCGACCCGCAGGGCTTCGCGATAGCAGGAGGCCAGCAGCTCCGACCGGTCCTCGCCCCGCGACCAGACCGGACCGACCGTGTGGATCACGTGTCGTGCCGGCAGCCGCCCCGCCGTGGTCGCCACGGCCCGCCCGGTGGGCAGCCCCTTGCCGTAATGGGAGCGGCGCAGGTCCTGGCAGGCGGCGAGGATCTCCGGCCCGCCCTTCCGGTGGATGGCCCCGTCGACCCCGCCCCCTCCGAGGAGGGAGGAGTTCGCGGCGTTGACCACCGCGTCCACGGCCTCGGTGGTGATGTCTCCCTGGACGAGCACGATGCGCACCACGGGAAGGCCTCCTTTCCTCCGACTCACTGGAGTCAAGCCGATCCGTCCCGTCGGGCCAACCGAAAAACAAGACGGGGGCACTCCGGGACGGACTCCCGGAGCACCCCTCACGAGCGGTACGCCCCCGCTACTGCTGCGGCGGCGAGCCCTGCCCCTGACCGGGGTCGCCCAGCTGCTGCTTGAGCTTCTCCTGCGCGGTGTCGACCTGATCCGCGTACTTGCCCTGCGTCTTCTCGTCGACCATGTCACCAGCCTTGTCGATGCCCTGGGACACCTGGCCCTCGTGGCCCTTCAGCATCCCCTTGAGCTTGTCGAACACGGACATCCTGAGCCTCCTCGACGCTGTTCCGGCCCCTCCAGCATCACGGCGCACCCCGAGAACCGCATCCGCAACGCCCCGGACCGCACCACGGCGCGACCACCGTGTGCAACCGCACGGCCTCCCCCTCCCCTCGGCACCCGAAGCGCGACCGGACGACGGAGTGTGCGAACTGCACTGTCCACGGCATTCGTTGGCCAGAAAGTCAGCGTGTGCCGAGGGACCACCCGGACCGTTCCCCCGGACCGCCCGGTGTCCCCTCACCCGTTCCGATACCACTTTCCGGCCGCGTCGGCGCGCCGCGGCCGGGCGTTCGACAGCGGACGCCCGAAGTGATGTACACGTACGGGGTGACGCCCCTCAGTGCGCCATCACACGTCTGGGTGAGTGTCGGGGCTCGGTCACGGGGATACGAAGCAGCTGTCCACGCATGGACGGAAGACCGGGGCTCATGACGGCCCGGGAGCCAAAATGCCTGGCAGCGGCGATGCAGATGAAAGAGAAAGGTGACACGGAACGCGTTTCCGGTCACCTTCGATCAGCGGCGTGCGCGTGTCTACGCTGACCCAAACGTCCTGATTGTTCAGAATGTTGCCAACTGCCCCGTTGGAATTACGAAGTTTCCTTGCCGAGGAGCATGACATGCAGGTTCGCAGGTGGCTCCCAGACCAGCCCACCCGTATCGGCCGGCACGACTGGCCGAGCGAGGGGGACGACGGAACGCACATGCAACTGCGAGCCGGCTCCATCGTGGTACTCGATCGGCAGGCGTGGCGCATCCTGGAAATCAACGGTTACCCGGGCGACCGATGGCCGGATTCCTTCGAGAAGGCATGGCGCGACCACGTGGAACTGTGGTGGCACGCCAACGAACTGCGACGGGCCAACAACCAACCGGTCAACCAGGCCCCCGAACGGGCCGACTTCTACAAGCGCCCGGTGGTGCTCGTGCTGCGCAACGAGAACCTGCCCCGCTCCGCCCCGAAGCACTGGTGCGCCCCCGCCAGCCACGACTGGCAGGTCCTGCCCGAGCACCACGCCGTCTGCCGCGCGTGCGGCGAACTGCCGCCCTGCCGCCACGGGGAGTACCGCTGGGAAGGCGGCCCCCGCTGGCCGGAGCAGAACGGCGGCATCTCTCTCATCGTGCCGGAGGACTGCTGCATGGGGTGCGCCGAGCCGATCAAGCCGCGGGTGCGGACCGTTCGCTTCCCCGGCCCCAACCTCTGGTACCCGGACCTCGGGGAGGACACGGCGGTCTTCCACGCCCGGGCCTCCTGCGCCGACCAGGTCGACCGCTACCGCATGCAGTGGCAGACCGAGTACAACCCGCGTTCCGCCGCACCCCCGGCCACTTCGGCATTCCCGGGCTTCGAGCACTTCGTGGTCCCCAGGACCCGGCAGGCGCAGGAGATGCCCCCGCACCACTCCCGGGCCTCCTCCCCGGACCCCGGCCCCGCGCATGCGGTGCCGTCCCCGGCACAGTCGGAGAAGGAATGCGTCTCCGTGGCGGGAGACTTCGGTATCCTCCCGCCCCCGTTGTTCCCCGGGCACCGGGAGGGCACGGGAAGCACCACGCCGACGGCGGCCCCCGTCCCGGCGTACCGCCCGGCGCACACCAGCCCCGGCGCACCCCCGGCGGAACCGATGCCCCCGATGGTCCCTGAGTCTCCTGCGGCCACCGAGCCGCCCGCATCCGCACCCCCGCCCGTCGACCCCTCCGCCCTGGGCGTCGAGCCGGCCCTGCAGTCCGCCCGGGAACTGGGCCTGGCCCTGGCGGAGCGCCCGGCCTTCCACAACGCGGAGCAAGCGGCCCGGGTCATCGAGGAACTCACCGCCGCGGTGCGGAACATCGCCCTCTGCCTGAACAACCCAGCCGCCCGAGAGCGCTTCTGAGATCCGAGCGACCGCACCGGGGAGGTGTCCCGGAGTGAGACGGAACGAACACGGAGGGCGTGCCCCGAAACCCGGGGCACGCCCTCTGCACTGCTCCTCACTGCTCCTTCTCCGGTCCACGAGCGGTGGACGTGGGCCAGGCCCACTACGGCTCGCGCCGCGACGGCCCTCAAGTCCGCCCGGCACGCGCTGCGAACGCCCCGCTCACCGGCCGTTTCGGCGGCCACCCGCGCTGCCCGGCGAAAGGGCCTGCTGATCGCGCACGTCCCACCGGCCGGGAACAGGAACCGGTCGTCCCTTAGGGCCTCGACTCCCTCACGATCCGCTCACAATCCCAGCCGCTTGAGCCGACGCTGCCTGAGTCGCTCCGAAAAGGCCGTGAGACCGAAAACAAGCCAGCTGAGCAACCCGAACGCCACAGCGAGCAGGAGATCACCCGGCTCCTCGTACGACAGCAGCAACATGAAGAGGGAGTAGGGCACGGCGAGACAGAGGCCGGCGCCGATCGGGTGTCGAGCCGCCCACTTTTGGAACCTCGTCGGACGCCGCTGCCCACCCAGGGCCCGGTCCAAAGCCCAAAATCCAGTGGCCAGAGACCGCCACCACTTCACCATGGCGGAAACCTACGGCAGCCGATCGGCTGCCCCGACCGGCACCTCCCCGCTGAACAACGGCCCGCGGCCAACGAACCCAGCCGGCAACGTCACTTCTCATGAACGTCCACGATTGCTGCCTGATGCCCAGACGAACGGGAAGCGGAGATCTTTTACGGGACAGCCCTTGGGCGGGGTGGACTGGGCGGACGGCACACTGCTCCGGGGCGCCGAGGGCGGGCGGGGCAACTCCACGGAGTACTGCGCGCTGTGGGACGCCGCCCGGCTCAAGGCCCTCTCTGCGCGGGAGGCGGAGACGCCCCTGGCTGACGTGCCGCACTCCCTCCGCCATTCCGGGGTGTCCCTCTGGATCAACTCCGGCGTGGGCCCGGTGGAGGTCGCCCGGCGGGCCGGCCACAGCCTCACGGTCCTCTTCCGGTTCTACGCCAAGATCCTGCGGGGTCAGCAGGACAAGGCGAACGCCCTCATCGAGCAGGGTCTCAACGGTGGCTGAGGCGCCGATCCTGGCCCGCGCCTGGCCCACACGCGCTGGTCAGGACCGGGATACCGGCGAGTCAGAGTGAGACAAGGTGCACGCAGAGGGCGGGCCCCGGAATCCAGGACCCGCCCTCTGACCAGTCACTTCTCTGACCTGCAAGCGGTGGGTGTGGGATTTGAACCCACGGTGACTCGCGCCACGACGGTTTTCAAGACCGTTCCCTTAGGCCGCTCGGGCAACCCACCCGCGCCCCGGCTCACCTGCGACGGGGCGGGCAACAGCCTACCGGTTGCGCGCCCCGCCCATGGAAGTCTGACCACAGGTTGACCACGGGGCCTCGAAGCGGACCGCGGAGGCGGCCCTCGCGGGTCCCTTGTGGGGTGGGGCGGCCTCGGCGTCAGGAGGTACGTCCCGCTCGTACGGGGGCACCGCGGACCCGTTCCCGCAGGTCCGCCGCCAGGCCGATGGGTCGGAAGCGGCTTCGTCCCCGCCGCCGGTCCGACGGGCGTGAAGTTCCGGACGGCCGGGCCCTTCTCGGGTCCCGGAGTGCAGAAGAACGCCGCGCTCTCCGCGTCTTGAGCTTCCTCTTCCTCAACTCTCTCTTGGTGAAGCTGGTTTCAGCGGTCCTGCACGATCTGTGTCACCTGTCGATTGTGCCCCTCGGTCGTAGCGCGGTAGGAACGGCACCAGCAGGTCATCCCGAGCCTTCTCGTTCGCACCGCTCGGGGTGGCCGGGTTGGGCTCCCTGACCAGGAGCCGTCACAGCCCATGGAGAAGCACGAAGAAAACGAAGAAAACGAAGAACACGAAGAAAACGGGGACCCATGAAGCAGACCAAGCACATGGGCGGCATGGCCGTACGGAGCCTTTCCGCCGCCCTCTCCGTCACCGCGCTGCTCGGCGCGGCGGCGTGCGGCGCGGACGAAGAGTCCGGGTCTCCGCCGTCTCCGCCACGGAGCCCGAGCGCAGCGGGGTCCGCCCCGGCAGCGACGCCGGGCACGAACGGTGCCGAAGCCGCGAAGTCGATGCTGGAGAGGTCCTTCGTCGGCATGGAGTCCCTCGGTGGCGGGTCCGGTCAGGTGCAGCGACAGTTCGGCAACATGCATCCCGCCACGCCGGACGACGTGCTGAGCGTGACGTTCGGATTCACCTGCACGGGAGGCAGCACGGTGGCACTGCGGTTCACCGTCGCGGGCGAGGAGGTGCCGTCGGCCGCGGGCAGCCAGGCGTGTGACGGCTCCGTCTTCCAACGGATCATCGACACGTCCCGGCCCGGCCCCCTCGACTTCTCCATTGCCGCCACCGGCCCCGAGAAGGGCTTCTACGCCTACGCGTACTACCCCGAGAAGAAACGACTTCCCTAAGGACTGACGGGTGCGGATCCGAGCCCCTGCACCGGGTGCAGGGGCTCGGTCGGCATGCCTACGGGGACGGACGCGGAAGGCCTTCGGCGCGCTTTCCCGGTACCGGTCAGCTGTCCCCGGTGCGCTCGCCCAGGACCACGGTGGCGGTGGCGGTCTTGCCGTCGCGTTCGTAGGTGATCTTCACCGAGTCGCCCGGCTGGTGGGTCCAGATCTCGCTGATGAGCGTCGGACCGCTGTCGATCTGATGGTCGCCGAAGCCCGTGATCACGTCACCGGCCTTGAGGCCCGCCTTCGCCGCCGGGCCGTCGGGAGTGACCGAGGGGGTGCCGCCGGCGCCCCGGTCGGCGATCACGGCGCCCTGGCCCCGCTCGTTCATGGTCACGGTCGCGCCGATCACCGGGTAGACCGGCTTGCCGGTCTTGATCAGCTGCTGGGCGACGTTCTTCGCCTGGTTCACCGGAATCGCGAAGCCGAGGCCGATCGAACCGGCCTGGGTCTGGCCGAAGCCGCCGCTGGTCGACTGGATCGCCGAGTTGATGCCGATGACCGCGCCGCTCGCGTCGAGCAGCGGCCCGCCGGAGTTGCCCGGGTTGATCGAGGCGTCCGTCTGGAGTGCGCTCATGTACGAGCTGCTGCCGCCGGAGCCGTCGCCCGAGGCGACCGGACGGTTCTTGGCGCTGACGATGCCCGTCGTCACCGTGTTGGAGAGGCCGAAGGGCGCGCCGATCGCGATCGTCGAGTCCCCGACCGCCACCTTGTCGGAGTCGCCGAGCGGCAGCGGCTTCAGACCCTTCGGGGCGTCCTTCAGCTTCAGGACGGCCACGTCGTAGCCCTGGGCCCGGCCGACGACCTCGGCGTCGTACGTCTTGCCGTCCGAGAACGTCACGGAGAGCGTGCCGCCGTCCGCCGCGGAGGCCACCACGTGGTTGTTGGTGACGATGTGGCCCTCTTGGTCGTAGACGAAGCCCGTGCCCGTGCCGCCCTCGCCGTCCCGGGCGCCGGACTTCGCCTGGATGGTGACCACGCTCGGCAGTGCCTTCGCCGCGACCGCCGCGACCGTTCCCGGCTCGCGCTTGAAGGACGTCGGGGCCTGGCCCGAGGACACCGTGGTCGAGCTGAACCCGTTGTCGCCGCGCTCGGCCGCCCAGTAACCGATGCCGCCGCCGACACCGCCCGCGACGAGCGAGGCGATCAGGACGGCCGCCACGAGGCCGCCGGTCCGCTTGCGCGGCGCCGCGGGGGGCTGGGGGGCGCCCCAGGCCGGTGCGGGCGGCGGGGGCGGGGGAGGCCAGCCACCGGCGGGAGGGGCCGCCGGGGCGACGGGGGGAGCCGCCGCCCCGGCAGCGACCGGCTCGGGGGCCGGGGACTGGACCGGCTCGGGGGCCGGGGACTGGACCGGCTCGGGGGCCGGGGACTGGACCGGTGCCTGCGGTTCGACCGGCAGTACGGCCGTCTGCTCGGCTTCCTCCTCCACCGGTCGGGGCGGCGACGGGGGGACGGGAGGCGTCGGAGGGGCGGACGCGGCAGCCGGGTCCGGCCTGCCCTCGTTCTCGGTGCTCACAGCTCGCTCTCCTCGTTCACTGCGCGGGTGGTGGTACCTCTGTGGCTCCAGGGTGCTGTTCCAGCTTTTCCCAGAGGACGTCAGGCCACTGTAAGGCGGACCTGTGCATCCGCCCCCCGACCTTTATATGGGGACAGAAAGGACACCCTCCGGGGTGTCCCCACCGCCCCGCCAATGGCACCATGACGCGGTGACCCACGCACGGCAGCACCTGAACCGCGTCCCCCTCCAGGTCGTCGCCCACCGCGGCGCGTCCGAGGACGCACCGGAACACACCCTGGCCGCTTATGTGAAGGCCATCGAGGACGGGGCCGACGCCCTGGAGTGCGACGTACGGCTCACCGCCGACGGCCATCTCGTCTGCGTCCACGATCGGCGTGTCGACCGCACCTCGAACGGCCGCGGTGCCGTGTCCGCGCTCGAACTGGCCGACCTCGCCGCACTCGACTTCGGCACCTGGAAGGGCCGCGACGAATCCGGCGAGATCCCCGACTGGGGGGACCCCGGGTACACCTCCGTCCTCACCCTGGAACAACTCCTCTCGCTGGTCGCCGACGCCGGTCGCCGGATCGAGCTGGCCATCGAGACCAAGCACCCCACCCGGTGGGCGGGGCAGGTCGAGGAACGACTGCTGCAGCTCCTCAAGAAGTTCGGCCTCCACGAACCGGCGGACCCGTCCGAATCCCCCGTGCGGATCATGAGCTTCTCGGCGCGTTCCCTGCACCGGATCGCCGCCGCCGCGCCGACGCTGCCGACCGTCTCGCTCTCCCAGTTCGTCTCGCCCCGGCTGCGTGACGGCCGCCTCCCCGCGGGCGCGCGCATCGCGGGCCCGTCGGTCCGGATCGTCCGGCACCATCCCGCCGTGATCCTGCGGCTCCAGAAGGCCGGCCACCAGGTGCACGTCTGGACGGTGGACGAGCCCGAGGACGTCGAGCTCTGCGAGCGCCTGGGCGTGGACGCGATCATCACCAACCGTCCGAAGCAGGTGCTCACCCAGCTGGGTCGCGGCTGACCGCAGCGCCACCTCTCCAACCACTCGTTTCCCTTCCGTCACAGGGGGCAACAGCCCGTACGAGGAGTGCACCGGCGCGTTCCGGACGTACGCGATCGTCACGAGTGCCGCATCCCATGCGGATTGGCCGGTTTCCGGTCCAGTCCAAAGGGGCATTCACACGGTGGCGTGGGGCAAAGGAGGTCTCGGGGGTGGCGTTGGTGGTGGCACAGGAGGTGCCCACGTCGTCGAGCATGGCCGTACCCCATGGTCCTGCGGGCGTGGGTGAGGCACGACACCGGATGCGGGCTGACCTGTATCGCAGCGGGGTGCCCGAATCGGTCGTCGACGACGCGGTGCTGATCCTCTCCGAGCTGCTCAGCAATGCCTGCCGTTACGGCAGGCCGCTGGGCCGGGCGGAGCGGGGCGAAGGGGACGTGCGGGCGGCCTGGCAGGTCGACCCGACGGGCGGCCTGCGGGTCGAGGTGACCGATGGGGGTGGCCCGACGCGACCCGTCCCATCGACGCCCTCGGTCACCGCACGGGGCGGCCGTGGGCTGAACATCATCAGCGCGCTGTCCCAGGACTGGGGCGTGCGGGACGGTGCGACCGGCGAGGTCACCGTCTGGGCCGTGGTCACCGCGGGGCACCGCCGCGAGGACTTCGCGGCGCGCGTCGGCGGTGGCTCGGGCTTCGACTTCCTCGACGCGTACGAGGATCTGGGCTGATCAGCGGAGCGGGCCGACGGCGGCACGCGGTCGGCGGGTCCGGCGGGCGATCGAGGAAGCGGGGACACCGCCCCACTGCCTCGTCCGCCGGCGTTGTCGTGCCGCCCCGCCTGAGGGGCGTCGGCAGCGGGGGCGACTAGGCTCGCGCCCGATACAGCACCGCACAGCCGCGATCGGGAGAAAGCCACACCATGGCCAAGAAGCGCCCCCAGACGAAGGCCGGCAAGACCGGCCAGGCACAGGTCACGAGCGGGGAGATCCCGGTCGTCGGCGCCCGAGAGCCGTGCCCGTGCGGTTCGGGCCGCCGCTACAAGGCGTGCCACGGCCGCGCGGCCTCGCACGCCGTGACCGAGCTCGTCCAGCGCCCCTTCGAGGGGCTGCCGGGGGAGTGCGACTGGGTCGCGCTGCGGGAGCTGGTGCCCGCCGCGACCGTGCCGCTCACCTTGAAGGGCGGGCTGCCCGAGGGCGTGCCGTCGGTGACCCTCGCGACCGTACTGCCGATGGCTTGGCCGGCGCTCCGTCGCGATGACGGCTCCGTCCTGCTCGCCCTGCAGAACGACTCCACCTCCGGCGACCTGGCGCGCGACCTCGCCGACACCCTGCAGCGCGCCCTCGACGTGGAGCCGGGCACCCCGGTCCCCGCGCGCCGCGTGTCGGCCGAGGGCCCGCGGCTGCAGGAGCTGCTCGACGCGGACGCCCCCTTCGAGCCGGAGGTCCACTCGGGCTTCGAGTTCTGGATCCCGCAGTCCACGGACGGTGCGGACCCGGAGGTCGCCGCTTCCCTGGAGCGGGCCAACGCCGCCGCCATCCCGACCACGAAGCTGACCGGTGTCGACTCCGCGTACTGGTGCGAGGTTCCGGACAAGAACCACCTGCGGTGGGTCATGCCGCACCCGGAGGAGAAGCTGCTGGACGCCCTGGCCCGCCTCCAGGCCGCCGGCGGCACCTCGCTCGGCCCGGAGACCCGGCTCGTCGGATCCTTCCGCGCCCACGGCCTGATGGTGCCGGTATGGGACCTGCCGTCGTCGATGACCGCCGAGGACTGCGAGAAGCCGGCCGCGGAGTTCGCCGAGCGGCTCGCCGAGGCGCTGACCTCGGAGGCTCCGCTGACCGCGGAGGAGCGTCGGGCCCGCGGCGGCCTCACGAACCGTCAGGTGACTCTCAGCTGATACCCCAGGCGGTATTGGTCACTGACAGACCGACCAGTCGGTGACTTCCACCACAACCTGGTCTTCGGACGGGTAAATCCCTGTCCGAATAACCGAGATCGAATTTGCGAACAGCAGATCTCTTGTTACCGTTCTGGAAGCCCGGTCGCTGGTGCATCCCCCGTCGCCAGCGACCGGGCCTTTCCATGTCCGCTTCCGGCCACGCCGAAGTGTTGGACGCTCAACTTCCCGCGCCGTCAGCCCTGTTGCTTCCCGCACGGAGCAGCAGCGGAGTACTGCTCCCCTCACCGGCGCCTGCGAATTCCGCCACCGCGACATAGGACGCGACCGCGCCCCTCGCGCGCTCCCGCGGCGTTTCGCAGGTCCCCGGTTCGTCCTGTGCCGGAACCGAACAACCGGCCCGCACGGTCCGTCCGCCGGGCCCCATCAGGGTCAGAAACGCGTCGAGCTGCTGGCCCGTGACGTTCCGGTAGTACGTCCGCGCCCAGACGTCCGGCCCCTCGGCGAGAACGCAGGTCTGCGCCTCGGCCCCCTCGGGGGAGACGAGTTCGGGCCCGCAGCGCGTCACGCGCTCCGGGGAGGGACCGGACGTGGGCACCGGGGCGGCGGAGGGCGGGGCCGGGGTGGCGACCGCCGGCGTGCGGGACGCCAGGCCCAACCCCGTCAGCAGATCTCCGGCCTTCGCGTCGCCCGCCGCACTCGCACCGGCCGGCCGTGCGGGATCTCCCGCCGATCCCGCCATCGCCACGAGGGGCAGCAGGACGGCGACCGTGACGGCGCTCCCGAGCCCGATCACGCGGAGGTTCACCGGGCTCATGGGACCCACCTGCTCCTGCTCGGTCGGAGATGCGGAGATCTGGACGGTGGGGTGAACATAGCGGCGGAACCCGGGCGCCGACTCGGTCGCGCGCCCGTTTCCCGCAGAAGTCGCACCGGGACGGACCCGTTCGGGTGAACGCTCCCCCGTCGGAGCAAACTCCCGACCTGGGGGAGCAAGCGCTCCGCCCGGTGCGCGCACCCGCCGGCAAGGAGTTCCCCGAAGCCGCACCGACCATCGACCGCCGACCGGCTCAGTAGGCCAGTCGACTCCCGCCGCCCGGTGCGCTCGTGCTCGCCTCGACCAAGGCGTCGACCACCGCCTCGACGTCGGGCAGCCACGGCCGGGCGGAGCCCGCGAGCGGAGCCCGCTCCCAACGCACCTGCCCGGTCCCCGCGACCGAGGGCGGAAGCAACAGGTAGCCGCCCTCGCCGTGGAACCGCAGCGAGCTGGGCACGCTGTCCTTCGCGTACAGCAGCTCGCCCAGCTGCTCCAAGCCGTACGGGGCCACGAGGATCGACCAACGGGTCGGGGTCGCCACCACCGGGCCGAGGCGCATGCCGGTCGCGTCGAGCGCAGCGAGCGCCCGTGCCCCGGCAACCGCGGGGAGACTGATCGCGCAGGGCGCACCGCCTCCCGTGGCAAGGACCACCGGGGCGTCCGGTCGCCTGGTCCACCACCAGCGGATCATGCGCTCGTCCGTGGTCGCCGCGAGCAATCCGGGGTCATAGGGGTGCGCGCCCGGCACCGCGCACCCGGGGTCGGGGCAGGAGCAGGCCGCTCCGGTGGCCGTACGGGTCGTCGCTCTCAGGCCCGCGCCCGGCAGGACGGGCCAGTTCCACTCGACCGCAAAGGCGACCGCCGCGTCGAGCCGGGCAGTCCTCTGCTTGCGTCGGAACCGGAGCCTGCGTCGCCTTCCGAGGATCTCGCGCATGAGCGCTCGTTCCTTTCCGTTGAACGCCGAATCCACATCACACCATGTGCAGAACTCTTCACCGTGCGTATCAGCGCGTACCAGGCCGGTGGGTGCCGGTCCCCCTCGGAGCGGGGCGCGGGCCGGGCCGGTACCGGGGGATCCCGGTGGTTCCGGATGGAGCCAGGTCGGAGCCGGAGCGGGTCAGAACGCGTTCCCCGCCGTCGGGTGGCGAGTTGCATCCTGCGGCGAGAAAGACGCCGGGGCTCCGTGTCGCGTTCCGGGGCGGCTTCAACTGCCCCTGCCTGTCACCGATTACGTACCCAACACGCTTGGAATGACGCGCTTTCAAACGACGTCAGTCGACCGCAAAAGGTGCACATGGAGGGCAATTTTCGGCCAACTTCTCTCGCACTTCAACCCTTGCGCACGACCTCGCTGACACCACAAGTACCGCAGGGACAATGCTGGACATCGCTCCTCCAGTGCGTGTACATGTGGATGCATCGAGCGGCCCAGATTGACATGGGGGTTTGCGATGCCATGGCGTCAAACGCACCAGTTGGAAAGCCGACTGAGATGAGCGCCCCACACATGCCGAAAGTGGCCGGAATCGATTCAGCTGCTTCGTCTTCCCCGCACACTACGGCGCCCCTGGCCGGCGTCCCCGCAGCAGCGCCCCCCTCCGACGCGAGCGTGCCGCCCGGGGCGTTGATCCAGGACCGGTTGGCCTCCTGGGTCTCCGACCTCACCACCCTCCACGAACTCACCGAGCGGCTGATCCGGAGCGCTTCCCTCGACGAAGCCCTCCGCGAGGTACTGGGCGCCGGTGCCGCCCTCGTCGGCGCCCGCCGCGGCATGGCCGTCCTCGAACCGGCCGACGGCCACGGCCCCACCAGCACCATCGGCCTCGGCCTCGCCCATGCCGACCTCGGCACCATCGAGACCGTCCCGCGCAGTGCCACCAGCTACGGCCGCCTCCTCGACGGGCTCCCCGACCCCGACCGCCCCGCACGCGTCCCCGACCCGATCGCCATCCGTGACGTCCGCACGGAGGAGGGCCTCGACCCCCGTCACCGCGAGGTCGCCGCCCGCCTCGGCTACGCCGCCAGTTACGCCCTCCCTCTCGCCACCGAAGAAGCGGGCCGGCTCGGAGCCGTCGTCTGGCTCTACGACGAGCCCGCCGAGCCCAGCGACCGGCAACGCCACCTCATCGGGCTCTACGGGCGCTTCGCCACCGAGCACCTCGCCCGACTCCTCCAGGTCGAGCGCG
Source organism: Streptomyces sp. NPDC058877 (assembly GCF_042742855.1). Classification (NCBI taxonomy): domain Bacteria; kingdom Bacillati; phylum Actinomycetota; class Actinomycetes; order Kitasatosporales; family Streptomycetaceae; genus Streptomyces; species Streptomyces sp. NPDC058877. The sequence goes on from NZ_JBHYMF010000005.1 coordinate 28,219, forward strand.
CCCGTGCCCGGCTCTCCACCATCAGCGAGGAGCTGCTCCCCCGCCGCCTCCCCCGCGTCCCCGGAGTCCAACTCGCCGCCCGCCACCGCACCGGCCCACGGGGCGGCGGTGACTGGTACGACGCACTGCCCCTCCCCGAAGGCGCCCTCGGGCTGTCCGTGGGCTCCGTCTCCGGGACCGGCCCCAGCGCACTGGCCGCCATGGGCCGGCTGCGCGCCTCCCTCCGGGCGTACGCGGTGATGGAGGGCGAGGACCCCGTCGCCGTCCTGTCCGACCTGGAACTCCTGCTCCGGCTGACCGAGCCCGCCCGCTCGGCGACCGCACTCTTCGCGTACGCCGAGCCCGCACAGCGCCGCATCGTCCTTGCCGGTGCCGGGCACGCCCCACCGCTGGTCATCGGCGAGCGACGCACCGAGTTCGTCGAGACCTCGCTCTCGGCCCCGCTCGGGATGCTCTCCTGCTGGGAAGCGCCGAGCGTGGAGCTGTCGCCCGCACCTGGAGAAACGGTGCTTCTCTACACGGACGGCCTGCTGCGCCGTACCGGTGACGCCGTGGACCGGGCCTTCGCCCGGCTCCACGCCGCCGCCTCGGGCGTGCCGAAGGCGGACCGGAGCGACCCGGACGCCATCGTCGACCACGTCCTGCGGGCGCTCCTCCCGGAGGAAACGGTCCCGGCTCCGGACGGGGAGGACGTGGTCCTGCTCGCGGCCCGCTTCGTATGAGCGCCGCCGCGCGCTCCCCCCACCCTCCACCGCTCCGCCCGGACACCGTCCCGACCACGCCTTTCCCTGCGCACCCCTGCTGATCTGCCGCGATGGATCGAGCGGGCACTCCGCGCGTGAGCAGCAGTAACCGGAGCGTGAGATTCCTGTAATGGGTCTTCCGGCCCTGGGCCCCCGACCGCACGACCGTACGATGGAGGGGGTTCAGTGTCGTACCAAAGGAGGCAGACCCGTGGCCGAGGAGCTCACGCCGGAGACCCCGGAAGAGACCGAAGAGCAGGCGATCAAGCAGCGGAAGAACGGCCTGTACCCGGGCGTGTCCGACGAGCTCGCCGAGAACATGAAGTCCGGCTGGGCCGACACCGAGCTGCACGACCTCGCACCGATCCCGCAGGCCGACCGGACCGCCGCGCGGCGTGCCGCGCTGTCCGCCCGCTTCCCCGGCGAACGCCTGGTGATCCCCGCCGGCAACCTGAGGACCCGGTCGAACGACACCGAGTACGCCTTCCGCGCGTCCACCGAGTACGCGTACCTCACCGGCGACCAGTCCCAGGACGGCGTCCTCGTCCTGGAGCCGACGGTCGACGGCCACGAGGCCACGATCTACCTGCTGCCGCGCTCCAACCGCGAGAACGGCGAGTTCTGGCTCGACGGCCAGGGCGAGCTGTGGGTCGGCCGCCGCCACTCCCTCACCGAGGCCGAGCGGCTCCTGGGCATCCCGGCGAAGGACGTGCGCGAGCTCGCCGACGCGCTCAAGGAGGCCACCGGCCCCGTACGTGCCGTCCGCGGCCACGACGCCGGCATCGAGAACGCCCTGGTCGACAAGGTCACCGCCGAGCGCGACGAAGAGCTGCGCGTCTTCCTCTCCGAGGCCCGCCTGGTGAAGGACGCCTTCGAGGTCGCCGAGCTGGAGAAGGCCTGCGCCTCCACCGCCCGCGGCTTCGAGGACGTCGTCAAGGTCCTCGACAAGGCCGAGGCGACCAGCGAGCGCTACATCGAGGGCACGTTCTTCCTGCGCGCCCGCGTCGAGGGCAACGACGTCGGCTACGGCTCCATCTGCGCCGCCGGCCCGCACGCCACGACCCTGCACTGGGTCCGCAACGACGGCGACGTCCGCTCCGGCGACCTGCTGCTGCTCGACGCCGGCGTGGAGACCACCGAGCTCTACACCGCCGACATCACCCGCACCCTGCCGATCAACGGCCGGTACACCGAGCTCCAGCGCAAGATCTACGACGCCGTGTACGAGGCGCAGGAGGCCGGCATCGCCGCGGTGAAGCCCGGCGCCGCCTACCGCGACTTCCACGACGCCGCCCAGCGCGTCCTCGCCGAGAAGCTGGTCGAGTGGGGCCTCGTCGAGGGTCCGGTCGAGCGGGTCCTGGACCTCGGCCTCCAGCGCCGCTGGACCCTGCACGGCACCGGCCACATGCTCGGCATGGACGTCCACGACTGCGCCGCAGCACGCACCGAGGCCTACGTCGACACCACCCTCGAACCGGGCATGTGCCTGACCGTCGAGCCCGGTCTCTACTTCCAGGCCGACGACCTCACCGTGCCGGAGGAGTACCGCGGCATCGGCGTCCGGATCGAGGACGACATCCTCGTCACCGAGGACGGCAACCGGAACCTCTCGGAGGCGCTGCCGCGCCACGCCGACGAGGTCGAGGCGTGGATGACTTCGCTGAAGGGCTGAGTCCCGCGTAGTTTGGACCCGAAGGGCCCCCGCCGACCGACCGGCAGGGGCCCTTCCCCTTCTCGCGCGTCACGGTCCGTTTCCCGCACGTCACGGTCCGTGCGGAGGCTCACGCCAACAGGAGCGCGGGTCCGTCCCGCCATTTGAGGAGCTTGTCGAAGCTGACCACCGCCCCGCCCCGCCCCGCGCGGTTGCCGAACTGGACGTGATCGGCCAACTCCTCGATCAACCGCAGCCCGCGGCCGTGCTCGGCGTCCGCGGATGGGACGGCCGGCACCTCGTCACCGGCACCGGGAAAGCCCGGGCCCGAGTCCGACACCTCGATCCGACAGGTCTCGCCGTCCAGGTACGCAGTCACCCGGTACGCCTCCGAAGGCCTCCCGCCCGAACCCCGGGAGCCCCCTCCACCGCCGTGCTCGACCGCATTGGCACACGCCTCGGTCAACGCCACCGACAGTTCGTACGACACGTCGGGATCCACGCCCGCCGTCTCCATCGTGCCCAGCAGAAGCCTCCGTGCGAGCGGCACGCTCGCGGCCTCGCGCCGCAGATGGAGTGACCACCAGATGCTCATGCTCCAGCCCTCCCGACCGCGGCTCGACATATCGATACCTATTGCCGGAGCGGAGGCGCCGTAAGCACGCCCGGGCGTCATGAGCGCTCGTTCGGCGGACGCACGGAGCGACGGGCTGGTGTATGGCCGGGTGGACCGCCCCGCGCTTCGACGCGCACCACCCCGAGGAAGGCCGCATCCCGAGCACGGAACGGCGCCCCCCCCGGAGCCAGAAGATCCGGCGCGGAGGACGGAACGGAGGACGGACGCGGAGGACGGACGCGGAGGATGGATACGGAGCGCCGCCAGGAGCGGAACGGCTCGGTGCGGAAGACGGGGCGTCCCGGACCAGGTACGGGGCGTCCCGGCGCGAAGGCGCGCAAGAACGACCTTCCGGACCTGCCGCATGGTGGTGGTGCACGTGGTGCGATGATGGGCCAGCCATGACTGCCCCCGCGCTCGCTCCACGGCTGCTGAGGGCCGCGGTGTTCACCGCGGTCTGCGTCGTGCTGTCCGGGCTGGGACATGCCCTCGCCGCCTGCGCGGGCATCGCCCTGTGGACCGTCGCCGCCGGCTTCCTCGGCCTCTTCGGGACCACCGTCCTCTTCGCCGACCGCCAGCGCTCCCTCGGCTTCGTCGTCGGCGCCCTCGCCGCCGGACAGCTCGGCCTGCACGTCCTCTTCGGACTGGGTCAACGGCAGCTCGCGCTGAGCGGCCAGGCCGACGACGCCCTCGTCCGGCTGGCGGCCCGGCTGGTCTGCGGCGCAGGGGCGGAATCCCTCGACCCCGTCGACGCCGCCCGGATCCTCACCGACGCCGGACTCGACCCGGACGCCGCGCACACCGCCATGGGGCACACGGCCGCGGCGACCGCCGCCCCCGGCGCCGACCTGCTGCCGGGGCTGCCGATGCTCCTCGGCCACCTGTTCGCAGCCCTTGCCACCGGCTGGCTGCTGCGCCGCGGCGACCACGCCCTCGGCCGGCTCGTGGACCTCTCCGAGCAGGGCGCCACGGAGATCGCCGCATGCGCGCCCGTCCGCTCGCTGCGGGTCGCCCTCCGCCTCGTACGGGCCCTCCTCACCGGCCTGGGGAGCGCTCCGGAACCGCGGCCGACCCTCCGTACCGCCACCGACTCCTCGCCGCCGCCGGCGACCGAGGCACTCCAGCACACGGTGATCAGGCGCGGCCCCCCGGCCGCCGACTGCGTCCTCGCAGCCTGACGCGGCCGCTCAACGGGAGCGCGCCGCGGCCGTCCGCACGCCCGTGCGGGACTCCGGTCCCTCGGGCGCGCCGACCCCCTACGCCCTTCTCCGAGCTGGAGTGTCTTCTGCCATGAGCATTTCCCGTGCCTCCTCCCTCCGTGCCGCCCTCGCCGGAGGCATCGCCCTCTCCTCGGTCGTCCTGCTGTCCGGCACCGCCTTCGCGCACGTGAGCGTCCAGCCGCAGGGCGAGGCCGCCAAGGGCGGCTACGCCACCGTGAACGTCAAGGTCCCGAACGAGCGCGACAACGCCTCCACCGTGAAGGTCGAGGTCAACTTCCCGCTCGACCATCCGCTGGCCTCCGTCATGCCCCAGCCCGTCCCCGGCTGGAAGGCCGAGGTCACCCGGAGCAAGCTCAGCAAGCCGCTGGAACTGCACGGCAAGACGATCAACGAGGCCGTCTCCAAGGTCACCTGGACCGCTGACGGCTCGAAGATCGGCCCCGGTCAGTTCCAGCAGTTCCCGCTCTCCCTCGGACGCCTGCCGGAGGACACCGACGCGCTGGTCCTCAAGGCCATCCAGACGTACGACAACGAGGAGGTCGTCCGCTGGATCGAGGAGCAGAAGGAAGGCGCGAACGAGCCGCAGAACCCGGCGCCCGTCCTGAAGCTCTCCGCCGCGTCCGCCGACCACCACGGCGGTGCCACGCCGTCCGCTTCCGCCGCGACGGACGAGAAGGCCGGCCACGACGACAAGGCGGCCGATTCGGCCGACCGTCAGGAGACCGCCTCCTCCGCGACCAGTGACACCACGGCCCGTGTCCTCGGCGTGGTCGGCATCCTCGTGGGTGTCGCCGGCGTCGCCTTCGGCGTCCTCGCCGGGCGCCGCCGCTCGGCCTGACGGCCGCACCCGCATTCGAGATACGAAAGAAACAGCATGTCTGAACAGAAGACGCCCGGGGCGGCCACCGCCCGCCCCGGGCGGCGCACGCCCTTGATCATCGCGGCCGTCGCGATCGTCGCCGCGCTCGGCATCACCGCCGCCGTCGGCCTGGGGGGCAACGAGGACAAGCCCGCGAGCTCCGGCTCCGCAGTGGCCGAGGTCTCCGGCGGCAGCGACCCCGCCAAGGCGGCCGTCGTCCTCGACCGACCGTTCACCAAGCCCGCGCTCGTCCTCACCGACACCAAGGGCGAGAAGTACGACCTGCGGGAACGGACCAAGGGCAAGCCGACCCTCATCTACTTCGGCTACACGCACTGCCCCGACGTCTGCCCCCTGACGATGAGCAACATCGCCATCGCCAAGAAGCAGCTCTCCCAAGCCGACCAGGACAAGCTCCAGGTCGTCTTCGTCACCACCGATCCCGAGCGGGACACCTCGGCCGAACTCGCCAAGTGGCTGCCCGCAGCCGGTGACCCCTCCTTCACCGGTCTCACTGGTGACTTCTCCGCGATCCAGGCGGCAGCCCGGCAGATCGGCATCGGCATCGATCCGCCACAGAAGGAGAAGGACGGCTCCGTCGTCTCCATGCACGGCGCCCAGGTGATCGCGTTCTCGCCCACCACCGACCAGGGCTACGTCCTGTACGGCGAGGACACGACCGTCGAGGACTACGCCAAGGACCTGCCGAAGATCATCAAGGGGGAGAACCCGTGAACCGCCGCACCACCGCCCTGTCCGCCGCCGTGGCGCTCACCGCCGCACTCGCGCTGACCGGGTGCTCGTCCTTCTCCTCCTCCGAAGCAGCCGGCGACGGCTCCGCCAAGGACGGGAAGCCGCACCTGAAGGTCAGCGGCGCGTTCATGCCGCAGCCGGTGATGGACATGGCCGGAGGCTTCCTGACCATCACCAATGACGGAGACACGGCGGACAAGCTGACCTCCGTCAGCAGCCCCCTCTCCGACGACGTCACCATCCACGAGACGAAGGACCAGAAGATGCGGGAGGTGCAGTCCTTCGACATCCCCGCGAACGGGGAGCTGACGCTCGCCCGCGGCGGCAACCACATCATGTTCATGGAACTGAAGGAGCAGCCCAAGCAGGGCGAGAAGGTCAGCATCGAGCTCCACTTCGAGAAGTCCGACCCCATCAAGGTCGACGTTCCCGTCGAAGCAGCCAACTACAACCCCCAGCATCACTGAACTCGTTGACGGAGTGAATCAGAGATGACAACCACCGCCCCGCGCCTCGGCAGCGCACCGGCCCGGCTGCTGGTCCTCGTGGCCACGCTGTTGGGCGCGCTGCTCGCCGGTGCCGCCCCCGCCTCTGCGCACGCGGCACTCACCGGGAGCGACCCGAAGGACGGGGCGGTGGTCGCCACCGCACCCGAGGAGGTCAATCTGACCTTCTCGGAGCAAGTCGCCATGGGCACCGACTCCATCCGGGTCCTCGACCCGGCAGGCCGACGTGCCGACACCGGCGAGATACGCAACCTGTGCAGCGGCTCCGTCATCCGGTACGGGGTGGCTCTCCGCGCAGGTCTGCCCGACGGCACGTACACGGTGGCCTGGCAGGCCGTCTCGGCCGACAGCCATCCCGTCGCCGGTGCCTTCACCTTCTCCATCGGTGCTCCCTCCCAGACGTCCGTCTCCCTACCCGACCGGGCACCCGGCGGCGGCCTCGTCGGCACGCTCTACGGGATCGCCCGCTACCTCTCGTACGCCGGATTCGCCGTGCTCGTCGGCGGCGGCGCCTTCGTCCTCGCCTGCTGGCCACGCGGCGCGAGCATGCGCCCCGTCCAGCAGACGGTGGCCCGGAGCTGGCTGGTCCTCACCGCCGCCACCCTGGCGATGCTGCTCCTGCGCAGCCCCTACACCGGCTCCGGCGAGCTCGCCGACGCCTTCGACCTAGCCGGCCTCAAAGCAGTCCTGGAGACGAAGACCGGCGCCGCGCTCACCTCGCGGCTGCTGCTGCTCGGCGCAGCCGCACTCTTCGTGGCCGTCCTCTTCGGCGCCTACGCACGGCGCACCGACCCGAAGGAGAAGAAGGACCTCGCCTTCGGACTCGGCCTCGGCGGCACCGTCATCGCCGCCGGCATCGCCGGCACCTGGGCACTGGCCGAGCACGCCTCGACCGGTCTCCAGCCCGGCATCGCCATGCCCGTCGACATCCTGCACCTCCTCGCCGTCGCCGCCTGGCTCGGCGGCCTCGCCGTCCTCCTCGTCGCCCTCTACCGGGCGCCGTCCGTGGAGCGTTCCGCCGTCGAGCGCTTCTCCAAGGTGGCCTTCGGCTCCGTGGTCGTCCTCGCTGCCACCGGGCTCTACCAGTCCTGGCGTCAGGTCGGCTCCTGGTCCGCCCTGACCGGCACCCGCTACGGACAGCTGCTCCTGGTCAAGATCGGTCTCATGGCCGTCCTCATCGGCATCGCTTGGGTCTCCCGCCGGTGGACCCAGCGGCTGGCGGACCCCGCATCGCGGGAAGAGGCCCCGGGGAAGAACCAGGGTCCAGAAGCCCAGGATCCGCAAGATCTCCACGGGGCCCCGGACGCCGAAGACACCGAGCACCCGGGCGGGGCCCGGGAGGGCAAGGATCCCGGAGGCGTGGGAGGACCCACCGGTGTGACCGACCCGGTGCGGGCCGCCCAACTCGCGCGACAGCAAGCCGCCATCGCCGTCGCACGACGGAAGCAGGAGCGGGACGCCGATCCGGAGCGCTCCGGTCTGCGACGCTCGGTGCTGACCGAGGCCGCCGTCGCCGTCGTCCTGCTCGCCGTGACCACCGTCCTCACCTCGACCGAGCCCGGCCGTACCGAGGAAGAGACCGGACGTGGCACCACCGCCGCCGGTCCGGCCGCCGTGCCCGACCGTCCCGTTGACATCCGGCTGCCCTTCGACACCGGCGGTGTCGACGGCAAGGGCGTCGTCCGTCTCAGCCTCGACCCCGGCCGCACCGGTGCCAATGCGCTCCACCTCTTCGTCGAGCGCCCCAACGGCAAGCCCCTCGACGTCCCCGAGGTCAAGGTCGCCCTCACCCTGGAGGCGAAGGACGTGGGCCCGCTGCCCGTCGCCCCCGACCGGATCCAGACCGGACACTGGAGCGCGAGCGGCGTCCAGATCCCGATGCCGGGCGAGTGGAAGATCCAAGTCACCGTCCGCACCTCCGAGATCGACCAGACCACCATCGACAAGAACGTGAAGATCGGCTGAAGCACGTGACTGACAGCGACAACCTTGAGCTCTCTCGGCGGCGTCTGCTCGGCACCGTAGGCGCGGCAGGCGCAGCCGGCCTCGTCGTCGGCGCGGCCGGCGGGGCAGGGGTCTCCGCGGCACTGTCCGGGGACGAGGGCGGCACCGGAGCCGGCGGCCCCACGGCACTGACCACCGTGGGCTCGACCGCGGTGGCGTTCCACGGGGAACACCAGGCCGGCATCACCACTGCACTGCAGTCCCGAGGCCATCTGATCGCCTTCGACCTCGCTCCCGGCGCCGGCCGCAAGGAAGCCACCGCCCTGCTGCGCCGCTGGTCGGCCACGGCGGAGGTGCTGATGTCGGGCAAGGCCCCGGCCGCGGACACCGGCATCGCGCTCGACGCGGGCCCGTCCTCCCTCACGATCACCTTCGGCTTCGGTCGGACCTTCTTCGATCGGACCGGGCTGACCGCGCGCCGCCCCGCTGCCCTGGACCCGCTGCCCGCCTTCTCCTCCGATGCGCTGGATCCCCGACGCTCGGAAGGCGACCTGTGGGTGCAGATCGGCGCTGACGACGCGCTCGTCGCCTTCCACGCCCTGCGCGCCGTTCAGAAGGACGCGGGGGACGCGGCCCGGGTGCGCTGGCAGATGAACGGCTTCAACCGCTCGGCCGGCGCCACCGCGAAGCCGATGACCGCCCGCAACCTCATGGGCCAGGTCGACGGCACGCGCAACCCGAAGCCCGGCGACGCGGACTTCGACCGGCGGATCTTCGTCCCGGCCGGAGCCGGCGGCGCGGAAGAGTGGATGGCCGGCGGCTCCTACGCCGTGGTGCGGCGGATCCGCATGCTGCTCGACGACTGGGAGAAGCTGCCGCTGGATCGACAGGAGAAGGTGATCGGTCGCCGGAAGTCCGACGGGGCTCCGCTCACCGGCGGCTCCGAAACGACCGAGCTCGACCTCAACGAGTTCGGGCCGGACGGGAAGCCGGTGATCCCGGACAACGCCCACGCCCGGATCTCCGCCCCCGAACAGAACGGCGGGGCGGCCATGCTGCGCAGGCCGTTCTCCTTCCACGACGGGATCGGGCCGGACGGGGCGCCGGACGCAGGCCTCCTCTTCGTGTGCTGGCAGGCGGACCCGCTCAGGGGGTTCGTACCGGTGCAGCGCAAGCTCGACCGGGGTGATGCGCTGTCCGCGTTCATCCGCCACGAAACGAGCGGCCTCTTCGCGGTGCCGGGCGGCCCGGCCAAGGGTGAGTACGTGGGGCAGCGCCTCCTGGAGGCCTGACCCCGGTGCGGGCTGGAGGCCTGACCCCGGTGAGGACGCCGACCGTTTCCTGCCGGAAATCGGCGCACCGTCCGGGTGGCGGACCTCGGAGACCGCCGTGCCGTCGGGACGGCGGCCCTCGGTTCCGTCGAGCATTAGGGTGGCTGCATGTCCGCCACCCGGTACACGTATCTCGGCCCAGAAGGCACCTTCACCGAAGCGGCGCTGCGCACGCTGCCCGAGGCCGCGACGCGTGAGCTCGTCCCCATGGTCTCGGTCCCGGCCGCCCTCGATGCCGTTCGGCACGGGGAGGCCGCCGCCGCGCTCGTACCGATCGAGAACTCGGTCGAGGGCGGGGTGACGGCGACCCTGGACGAGCTGGCCTCCGGTGAACCGCTGATGATCTACCGCGAGGTGCTCCTCCCGATCGCCTTCGCCTTGCTCGTCCGGCCCGGTACCAAGCTTTCCGAGATCAAGACGGTCACCGGCCACCCGGTGGCCCAGCCGCAGGTCAGGAACTGGCTGCGGGCGCACCTGCCCGATGCGGTGTGGGAGTCGGCCGCCTCGAACGCGGACGGCGCCCGGCTGGTGCAGGAGGGCCGGTTCGACGCCGCCTTCGCGGGGGAGTTCGCGGCGGCGACGTACGGGCTGGAGGCGCTGGTCACCGAGATCCACGACGCGGAGAACGCCGAGACCCGGTTCGTGCTGGTGGGTCGGCCGGCCCGGCCGGCGGCTCCGACGGGTGCGGACAAGACCTCGGTGGTGCTGTGGCTGGGTGATGACCATCCGGGTGCCCTTCTCGAACTGCTCCAGGAGTTCGCGGTGCGCGGGGTGAACCTGATGCTGATCCAGTCCCGCCCCACGGGGGCGGGCATCGGGAACTACTGCTTCGCGGTGGACGCCGAGGGCCATATCTCGGACCGGCGCGTGGGCGAGGCGCTGATGGGGCTCAAGCGGATCTGCCCCAAGGTGCGGTTCCTCGGCTCGTACCCGCGGGCGGGGGTCGCGGTCACGGACGTACGACCGCTGCGGCGCGGGACTTCGGACGGGGAGTTCACGGCGGCCTCCGACTGGCTGGCGAGGGCCCAGGACGGTCGGGCCTGATCTGATGGTGGATGACTGCTTCCAGAAGAGGGAGCAGTCATCCACAGGCACGAATCGCTAGTCCTACCTGCATACTTTTCAGTTACCCACAGAAGTTATCCACAGCTCCAGGAACACCCTGGGGACAAGTCGACACTCCTTCACGACAAGGTCGACAAATCACCCCACTCACTCCTCGCCGTTCCGTGCGTCATCCACAGCACCTCCCCCGCCCCCCGTCAGCACTCCTCTGCCGACTCACTCGCCAGAGGGTGTCATCACCACTCAAATGAGTGCGTGAGTGGCGTTTGGTCACGGAATCTTCAGGCGCGACCAGAGAAATCCACGCAGCCTTCTCCCTAGTCCACAGAACTTCCACACAGCCTGTGGATAAGCGAATGAAGTCGCCACCTCCAACGTTTCCATACGGGCCAATCCGGGCAATTCAACGCGCGCGTCGTTATCCGGTACGGGCGGGCGAACACTCACCGGTAGCCTGGTGGGGTGATTGACCTTCGCCTGCTCCGTGAGGACCCCGACCGTGTTCGCGCCTCCCAGCGCGCCCGTGGAGAGGACGTCGCGCTCGTCGACGCCCTGCTCTCCGCCGATGAGCGGCGCAGGTCGTCCGGCGTCCGCTTCGACGAACTCCGATCCGAGCAGAAGGCGCTCGGCAAGCTGATCCCCAAGGCGTCTCCGGAAGAGCGTGCCGAGCTCCTGCAGAAGGCCGAGCAGCTCAAGTCCGACGTCAAGGCGGCAGAAGCCGAGCAGAACGAGGCCGACGACACGGCCAAGCAGCTCCTGCTCCGACTCGGCAACGTCGTCCACCCCGACGTCCCGGTCGGCGGCGAGGAAGACTTCGTCGTCCTGGAGACGCACGGCACCATCCGCGACTTCGCGGCAGAGGGCTTCGAGCCCAAGGACCACCTGGAACTGGGCGAGGCGCTCGGCGCGATCGACGTCGAGCGGGGCGCCAAGGTGTCCGGCTCGCGCTTCTACTACCTGACCGGCGTCGGTGCGCTCCTGGAGCTCGCCCTGGTCAACGCGGCGATCGCACAGGCCACCGAGGCCGGCTTCATCCCCATGCTGACCCCAGCGCTGGTCCGTCCGCGCGCCATGGAGGGCACCGGCTTCCTCGGTCAGGCCGCGGAGAACGTCTACCACCTGGAGAAGGACGACTACTACCTCGTCGGCACCTCCGAGGTCCCCCTCGCCGCGTACCACATGGACGAGATCATCGACGCCGACAAGCTGCCGCTGCGGTACGCGGGCTTCTCGCCCTGCTTCCGTCGCGAGGCCGGCACGTACGGCAAGGACACCCGGGGCATCTTCCGCGTCCACCAGTTCGACAAGGTCGAGATGTTCTCGTACGTCGCGCCGGAGGACGCCGAGGCCGAGCACAAGCGGCTCCTGGAGTGGGAGAAGCAGTGGCTCACCTCGCTGGAGCTGCCGTTCCAGGTGATCGACGTCGCCACCGGTGACCTGGGCGCCTCCGCCTCCCGCAAGTTCGACTGCGAGGCGTGGATCCCGACCCAGGGCAAGTACCGCGAGCTGACCTCCGCCTCCAACTGCGACGGCTTCCAGGCCCGTCGCCTGTCCGTGCGCATGCGGGACGAGCAGGGCGGCAAGAAGGTCGTGCAGCCGCTGGCCACCCTGAACGGCACGCTGTGCGCCGTTCCGCGCACGATCGTGGCGATCCTCGAGAACCACCAGCTGGCCGACGGATCGGTGCGGGTGCCGAAGGCGCTCCAGCCCTACCTCGGCGGCCGTGAGGTCCTGGAGCCGGTCGCCAAGTGAGCCCCTTCCCCTACCGCCTGGTCGCGACGGACCTCGACGGCACGCTGCTGCGGGCCGACGAGTCCGTCTCGGACCGCACTCGGAACGCGCTGGCCGCCGTGACGGCGGCGGGTGCGGCACACATCGTGGTGACCGGCCGAGCGGTGCCCTGGACCCGGCACATCCTCGACGACCTCGGCTACGAGGGGATCGCGGTGTGCGGGCAGGGCGCGCAGGTCTACCACGCCGGTGAACACCGGCTGCTGACCTCGCTGACCCTGGACCGGCAGCTGGCCGGGCTCGCCCTCTCCAAGATCGAGGCGGAGGTGGGCCCGCTGGCGCTCGCCGCCAGCCGTGACGGTCTGGACGGAGAGGTCCTGATGGGCCCCGACTACCGGGTCCAGGAGGGCCCGCTGCCGTACGTGCCCTACGAGGACCCGGCGGAGCTGTGGTCGGCGCCGCTGACCAAGCTGTACCTCCAGCACCCCAAGCTCACGGATGACGAGCTGACCCGGATCGCGCGCGAGACGGTCGGCGGGCTCGTGGACGTCGTCCTGGCGGGACCCGGAATAGTGGAGATCCTGCCGCTCGGCCTGAGCAAGGCGACCGGCCTGTCGCTCGCGGCTCGCCGGCTCGGCGTGAAGGCCGCGGAGACGATCGCCTTCGGCGACATGCCGAACGACATTCCGATGTTCGGCTGGGCAGCGCACGGCGTGGCCATGGGCAATGCGCACGAGGAGTTGCGGTCGGTGGCGGACGAGGTGACGGCTTCGAACGAGGAGGACGGCATCGCGCTCGTCCTGGAGCGGCTGCTGTCGGCCTGACCTCCCGGAAACCGTGCGAAGGCCCGCTCCCAGAGGAGCGGGCCTTCGCGGTTCGCGGCCCGCGCAGACCGGGGTCCACGCGCTCGAAGCGGCCGCGTGCGGGGAATCCCCCGTGTCCCCCGCACAACTAGTGTGCTTCGGGGGGCCGTTCGGAGGCGACTGATTTTCCGCGGGGCGGTCGCCCCGAGGTTGGCGTTCCGCGGGTCAACGGCTGGCAGGCCAGGCCGACGACCAGGGAGATCGCATGCCCGAGATCGGTGTAGGTGCGGTCGGAGGCGAGCGGTACGAGGAAGAACGCGAGCGCTCCGACCAGGTACGGCAGGCGCCAGGGGCTCGGCAGTCGGTAGGTCAGGATCCCGGCCGAGGCGGCGAGGCCGTAGCTGACCCCGATGTCGACGACGTGCGCCATGCTGAGCGGCACGTCGTGCAGTCGGATGGCGGCGAGGACGAGCCGCTGGCTGACGAGCGTGGCGGAGACGTGGGCCACGGCCACGGTGAGCAGCCATTTCGGGGTGCCCAGCCAGCGCTCCACGGGGGCGTGGAAGACCTCGAAGAGCACCGCGTACAGCAGGAGGTCGGCGGGGTCCTCGATCCAGAGCGCGCTGCCCAGCAGGGCCCGTATCGGATGGTGCGCGAGCTGGTGGAGGTTGCTGCTGTTGCGGTGGAGGAGGTAGGCGTCCAGCCCGTCCGGGGCGAACGCGATGACGAGGCTGGTGAGCACGAGGACCGCCAGCCACACATGCGTACCGGGTGACGAACGCGCCCACGACCTGATCGGTCGGGACGGTTCGCCACCCGGAGAGGTTCTGCTCGGCACTCTCCAGTGCCTATCACCCGGACCCGCGAGGGACCTCAGAAATTGATCATGTGTCCGGCAATGCCGTGGATCGCTTCCTTCACGGCCTCGCCCAGCGTCGGGTGCGCGTGCACGTTGCGGGCGACCTCGTGGACCGTCAGGTCCCACTGCTGGGCCAGCGTCAGCTCGGGCAGCAGTTCGGTGACGTCGGGTCCGATCAGGTGGGCGCCGATGATCTCGCCGTACTTCGCGTCGGCGACGATCTTCACGAAACCGGTGGCGTCGCCGAGGCCGTGCGCCTTGCCGTTCGCCACGAACGGGAACTTGGCGACCTTGACGTCGTAGCCCTTCTCGCGCGCCTGCGCCTCGGTCCAGCCGAAGCTGGCGATCTGCGGCTGGCAGTAGGTCGCGCGGGGGATCATCGGGTAGTCGAGCTCCATCGTCTCGGCGTCCCCGATGGTTTCGGCCGCGACGACGCCCATGGCTTCGGCGGTGTGCGCGAGCATCAGCTTCGCGGTGACGTCGCCGATGGCGTAGATGTGCGGCACGGAGGTGCGGCAGCGGCCGTCGACGTCGATCGCGCCGCGCTCGGTCAGGGCGACGCCGGTCTTCTCCAGGCCGTAGCCGGTGACGTTCGGGGCGAAGCCGATGGCCTGGAGGACCTTGTCCGCCTCCAGGACCTTCTGGGCGCCGTCCTTGCCGGTGACGGTGACGCGGACCTGCGGGCCGGACTCGTCGATGGCCTCGACGCGGGTCGAGGTCAGGACGTCGATGCCGAGCTTGCGGTACTGCTTCGCGAGCTCCTTGGAGACCTCCTCGTCCTCCAACGGGGCGATCCGGTCGAGGAACTCGACGATCGTGACCTTGGTGCCGTAGTTGTTGAGCACGTAGGCGAACTCGATGCCGATCGCGCCGGCGCCGGCGATGACGATCGACTTCGGGGCGTCCTCCGCGAGGATCTGCTCCTCGTACGACACGACGCGGTCGCTGCGGGACGTGCCCGGGAGCAGGCGCGGGGTGGCACCCGTGGCGATGATGCAGTTGTCGAAGGTGATCGTCTCCGAGGTGCCGTCGGCCTTGGCCACCTGGAGCGTGTTCGCGTCGAGGAAGGTGCCCCGACCGTTGAACTCGGTGATCCCGTTCTTCTTCATCAGGAAGTGGACGCCCTTGACCCGACCGTCCGCGACCGAGCGGCTGCGGCGGAAGGCCTCGCCGTAGTCGAAGGAGACGGTGCCGTCGACCTTGATGCCGAAGGTCTTCGCCTCGTGGTTGAAGATGTGGGCGAGTTCGGCGTTGCGCAGCAGCGCCTTGGTGGGGATGCAGCCGACGTTCAGGCAGACACCGCCCCAGTACTTCTCCTCGACGACCGCGACCCGCTTGCCCAGCTGGGCGGCGCGGATGGCAGCGACGTAGCCGCCGGGGCCAGCTCCGAGTACGACGACGTCGAAGCGGTCTGACATGACTGACTCCCGAGGGTGGTGAGGGTTGTTCGATCCGCGTACGGCCCCACAGTAGTCCGGCGCCCCTGCCGAAGTCAGTTGTAGGATGACTGGGCAACCGGGCAAATAAAGGGGACGGGGAACTGCATGGCGGCGCTCAAGGCGGCGGGGCGGACTTCGCTGGTGGACTCCGTGGTGGAACAGCTGCGCACCCAGCTCTCGGAGGGCGAGTGGGCGGTCGGCGACCGGATCCCGACCGAGCACGAGCTCGCCCAACAGCTCGGCGTGGGTCGCAACACCGTCCGTGAGGCGGTCCGGGTCCTCGTGCACACCGGCCTCCTGGAGTCCCGCCAGGGCAACGGCACCTTCGTCCGGTCCACCGCCGACCCGGCCGCCGTCCTGCACGGGGTCCGCCACGCAGCCGCGGCCGACGTCCTCGAACTCCGGATCTCCCTGGAGGCCGAGGCCGCCCGCCTCGCAGCGGTACGACGGGACGCCCACGACCTACTGCGGCTGCGGACCGCCCTGGCCGGCCTGCGGGAGGAGGGCGACCGGAACGCGGACGCGGACCTCGCCTTTCACCTCGCGGTCGTCGGCGCGACCCACAACACGGCCTTCATCGAGGTCTACCGCTTCTTCTCCGCCCAGGTGCACGAGGTGTTGGTGGAGGCCCTCGGCGACCGGGAGATGCCCCCCGTCGACATCGACGCACACGAAGAGCTGGTGGCGGCCGTCGAGGCCGGTGACCAGGAGGCGGCAGAACGGCGGGCCCGCGAGCTGCTGCGGGTGCCGATGGAGACGGTCGCGGCCCTGGCGGAACAGAACCGATGAGCAGCGGGGCGCGCACGGCAGAAGGGCCACGTGCGGGCGGGGCGATCCGCACGGCGGCCGGAGCCGGGTTCGAGGCCGGAGCCGGGGCCGGAGCCGGGGTCGGGGCCGGAGCCGGGGCCGGGGCCGGGGTCGAGGCCGGGGCGCACCGGTCGACCGAAAGGCCGTCGGCACGGCGGGCCCTGCTGGCGCATCCGGCGCTGCTCCTGATCGCCATCGTGTTGGCCTCGCTCAACATGCGGATCGCCCTCGCGAGCGTGGCGCCGCTGGTCGGCGAGATATCGACCGACTTCGGTCTGTCGGCAACCGCGAGTTCGCTCGTGACCTCGGTTCCCGTCCTCTTCCTCGGCCTGGGTGCCCTGGCCGCGCCGTGGCTCGGGCGCCGCCTCGGTACGGAACGCACCCTGTTCGCGGCGCTCCTGCTGCTCGGCATCGGCGTCCTCGCGCGCGTCCTGCCGTCCGCGACCGCCCTGTACGGCGGCGGAATCCTCGTCGGCACGGCGATCGCCCTGCTCAACGTCCTGATGCCGGGCCTGATCAAACGCGACTTCCCCGACCGGGCCGCCGCGATGACCTCGGTCTACACGGGCGCGATGATCGCCGGCGCCACGGCCGCCGCGGCGGCTGCGGTCCCGCTGGAGAAGGCCCTGGGCGGTGGCTGGCGGGCCTCCCTGGGCTCCTGGTCCCTGCTCGCCCTGCTGGCCGCCCTCGCCTGGCTTCCGCAGGTGCTGATCGCCCGCGGCCCCACGGGGCGCGCCCCGCGTTCCGTCCCCACCGGCGCCGGACGCCCGGTGAACGTGTGGCGCTCCGCGCTCGCCTGGCAGGTCACCCTCTTCATGGGCCTGCAGTCGCTGTGGTCGTACGTCCTGATCGCCTGGCTGCCGACGATCTTCACCGACCACGGGATGAGTCGCTCCACGGCCGGCGTGGTCTTCGCCTTCAACAACCTGATCCAGATCGCAGGGGCCTTCGTGGTGCCGCTGCTCGCCGGCCGCATGCGGAGCCAGCGCCCACTGGTCGCACTGGTCACCACATTGGTCGCAGCCGGCCATGCCGGGCTGATGGTGGCCCCCGTGGAGGGCGCCTGGCTCTGGTCGGCCGTCCTCGGCATCGGTCAGGGCGGGGCCGTGGGCCTCGCCCTGACCCTGATCGTCCTGCGCTCCGGGGACGCGGTCACCGCCGCCGGGCTGTCCGGGATGGCCCAGACGGTCGGATACCTGCTGGCCGCCGCCGGTCCGCTGGCGGCCGGTGTCCTCCAGCAGGCCACCGGCTCCTGGACCCTGCCGATCTGCCTGGTCCTCTGCGTCTGCGCGACGGCCCTCGTCGTGGGCCTGCTCGCGGCCCGCGACCGCACGGTCTGACTACTCCTCGCCCGCCAGGGTCAGCTTGCGCAGCTTCTGGCCCGCGAACCAGGTCGCCGCGACCGTGACCGCCACCAGGAGCACCACGGCCGTCGGGAGGGCGACCTCGGAGGTGACCAGACCGTCACCGGTGACCTTCTCCGCGAGGGCCAGGGCCCACTGCTGGACGCTCAGGGTCCGGGCGCCCTCGATCAGGGAGCCGAAGAGCGCCTCCCACACCAGGGCGTAGACCAGGCCGATCACCACGGCGTGCCGGCTGACCGTACCGAGCAGCAGGAACAGCGCGCTGTACGCGATGGAGGCGACGAGCGCCGCCACCATGTAGGCCGTGGCCACCTGCTGGCCGTTGCCGTTGAGGATGAAGCCGGCGATCAACGTCGGCACGGCGGAGAAGACCATGGTCACCGCGATCGCCACGATCAGCTTCGTGAAGATGATCGTGGACCGCTTCACCGGTTTGGACAGCAGGTAGACGATTGAACCGTCGTCGATCTCCGGACCGATCGCGCCCGTCCCGGCGATCACACCGATCAGCGGGACCATCGTGGCCAGTGCGAAGCCGCCGAGGACATCGGCCGCGACCTGGTCGTCCGCACCGTTGAAGCCGCGGACCGCGGCTGCGATGAGCAGCAGCATGCCGGGGAGGAGGAAGAGGACCAGTGCCCTGCGGCGGCCGAGGAGGGCCCGGTAGGTGAGCCGGGCGACTGTCGGGTTGTACATCGGTCAGGCTCCTTTCAGGCCGCGAGGTACGAGAAGACGGATTCGAGGGACTCGTCCGAGGGGGAGACCGTCAGCAGACGGATCCCGCGTTCTCGGGCGGCCTTCGGCAGCAACGTGGTGAACGTCCCGAAGTCCACCGCCTGCACGTGCAGTCCGCCCTCCGCGTGGTCGACCTCGATGCCGGCCGTGGAGGGGTCGGTGATCAGCGCCGCGGCAAGGGCCCGGTCGTCACTGGAGCGAATGAGGTAGCGGTGGGGCCGGTCCGTCATCAGACGGCGGATCCTGCGGAAGTCGCCGGAGGCGGCATGCCGCCCGGCCACGATCACCTCGATGTGGGAGGCGAGTTGCTCGACCTCCTCCAGGATGTGGGAGGAGAACAGGACCGTGCGCCCGTCGGAACCCATGCGCCGCAACAGCTCCATCAGTTGCATGCGCTGACGCGGGTCCATGCCGTTGAACGGCTCGTCGAGGAGCAGCACGGACGGCTCGTGGACGAGGGCGGAGGCCATCTTCACGCGCTGCCGCATGCCCTTGCTGTACGTGGAGATCCTGCGGTCCTGGGCGTACTCCATCTCGACGGTGGCGAGGGCCCGCTGGGCCTCCTTGGCGCCGAGGCCGTGCAGTTCCGCGTTGGCCAGGACGAACTCACGGCCGGAGAGGAAGTCGTACATCGCCTCCCGCTCGGGCACGACGCCTATGTCGCGGTAGACCGACTCGTTCCCCCAGATCGCCTGCCCGTTGAGGGTGACGCCACCGGTGGAGGGGTCGAGGAAACCGCCCATCATGTTGATCAGGGTGGACTTCCCCGCGCCGTTCGGGCCGAGGAGACCGGTGACGCCGGGGCCCACGGTCATCGTGACGTCGTTCACGGCCACGACGTCTCCGAACCAGCGGGACACGTGGTCGAGGGTGAGAGTGCTCATGGGCGCGGCCCAATCCTTGGAAGGGTGGTGGTGGGCGACGGGACGGGGGTCACAGCCCGACCTTTCGGTAGCGGCGCATCAGAACGCCGTAGCAGCCGGCGATGACCGCGAGGACGACCAGCAGGTAGACGACGCCGACCCCGGCACCCGGGCCTTCGCCACCGGGGAAGTCGGTCGGCGCACCGAGGAAGGCGCTCTGGACTCCGTCGATGAGGGTCATCGGCGAGAACAGGCCGAGCCACGCGATCGCGCCCTGGTGGTCGGTGGCGTGGGCGATGCCCATCAGGGTCATGACGGCCGCGTACGAGATCGTCAGCACGGCGATCACCGCAGCGACGCCGAAGCCGCGGCGCGGGGTGAGGGCCGCCATGACCAGCCCGATGCCGCCGAGGAGCAGCGAGAGCAGGACGACCGAGACGAGTCCCTGACCGAACATCCGGGTCTGCTCGGCGAAGTCCATCTTGGCCAGCAGCGAACCGATCCAGAGGATCAGGAGCGGGGCTGCGGTGAGGACGAAGAGGGCCGAGGCCATCGCGGCGAACTTCGCCAGGACGTAGTCCACGCGCTCGATCGGACGGGAGAAGTACAGGGGGACCGTCCGGAACCGAAGGTCCCGGGAGACGGACTGGGGCGCCTGCGCGGCCAGGTAGATGCCGATGACGACCTGGAGGAGGAGGGCGTACTCCGTGTACTCGATCAGCAGCTCGGTCTGCTTGGTGACGACCGCGACCGCAACGATGATCAGCGCCGGCACGCACATGATCGCGAAGAGCAGCATCGGCAACACCTTGGACTTGGCGCTGCGCCCCAGGCCGTACGCCCCCCGCAGCGACTGCGAGAAGAGCGACTTGCGGGCAGAGGACCGGCCCAGGCGAGGACCGTCGTAGGACCGGTAGCCGATGTTGTGGATCCGGGTCGCGTCGGGAGCGGCCTTGGAGGTGTCGGTGCTCATCGGGCCTGCATCTCCTCGTGCTGCGGGGACGCCTCGGTGGCCTCCGGGCGGAAGACCTCGGCGATGTGGTGACGGCGCTGCTCCATGCGGACGAGCCCGAGACCGAGCCCGGCGATGGTGTCCCGCACGCGGTCGTAGGTCTCTTCCTCGGCCGCGTCGAGGAGCAGGATGTGGCCGGCGCCCGGCAGGCCGTCCTCCACCCCGGGGTGGACGGTGACACCGGCGGCGGCGAGGGCCTCGCGGAGCGCACCGGTGCCGTCGGGGTGGGCGTCGGAGTCGGTGACCTCGACCGCCAGCGTCGTGGTGGTCCGGGTGAAGTCGCTGGTGGAGCTGGAGCGCAGGAGCCGGCCGCCGTCGATGACCACGACGTGGTCGCAGGTGCGCTCCAATTCGCCCAGCAGGTGCGACGTGACGAGGACGGAGATGCCGAAGTCGGTCCAGACCCGGCGGATCAGTCCGAGCATCTCGTCCCTGCCGACGGGGTCGAGACCGTTGGTCGGCTCGTCGAGGAGGACGAGCTTCGGGTCGTGGACCAGCGCTTGGGCCAGCTTGACCCGCTGCTTCATGCCCGTCGAGTAACCGCCCATCGGGCGGTAGCGCTCCTCGTACAGACCGACGTGGCGCAGGGTGTCGGCGGTCCGCTCGCGGGCAGCGGCGGGCGGCAGTCCGGACATCCGCGCCATGTGGACGACGAACTCGGTGGCCGAAACGTCCGGCGGGAGGCAGTCGTGCTCGGGCATGTATCCGACGCGCTCGCGGATCTGCGGTCCATGGGTCAGGACGTCCAGTCCCAGGACGTGGGCCGTGCCCTCCGTGGCGGGGGAGAGCCCGAGCAGGATCTTGATCATTGTGGACTTGCCGGCTCCGTTGGCACCCACCAGTCCGGTCACACCGGGCCCGATGTCCAGGGAGAGCCGGTCGAGGGCGGTCACCCGGGGGAACCGCTTGCTGAGGCTTTCGGTGGCGATCACAGTCACGCTTCGACGGTAGTGGCGTGCGCCACAGCAGTCGTCAGCCCAACGGCCCGGTCCTTCTCCGACTACAGGAGTACGGGCCCGTAGGGGCGCCGTGACGAAAACCGCTCGACGCGGGCGGACCGACGAGGTTTTCCACAGGCCGTCCGCACACCCCTTGACGCAGCCGCCGAGCATTGTCACATTCATCAGTGTCAAGTTACGGACGCGTAGCGCAGCCGGGCGCTCACACGGGACGGCGGGTGGCATGGCCTCAGCGATGACTGGCGAACTCTCCGCGGAGTTGCGGGGGTTCAGGGAAGTACAGCGGCTCTCCTACGCGTGCGCGGAAGCCGTCGCAGCGCAGCTCAAGCCAGGGGTAACCGAGCGCGAGGCCGCCCGGATGCAGCGGGAATGGCTGTACGAGCGGGGCGTCCGGGACTGGTTCCACCGGCCGTTCGCCTGGTTCGGGGACCGTACGGCCTTCGTGAACTTCAAGGTTCCGCTGCAGTTCTTCCCCACCAACCGGCGGCTCGAAGCGGGGATGCCCTTCATCCTCGACATGGCCCCGGTCTACCGGGGGTACACGGCCGACATCGGCTACAGCGGCTGTCTGGGCCTCGATCCCCTGCACGACAAGTTGCTCGCCGATCTGGCGGCGCACCGCGAACTGGTCCTGCGCGAGGTCCGCGAGCGCCGCACCTTGCGCGAGATATACGAAGACGTGGACCGGCTCATGGTCCGCCAGGGGTACGCGAACCGCCACCGGGCCTATCCCTTCGGCGTCATCGCCCACAAGATCGACCGGGTGAAGGAGCGTCGCTGGTCGCCTACCCTCTTCGGGTTCGGCACCCAGGCCCTGAAGGGCCTGGCGAGCGACGCCCTGCACGGCCACCGGGACGGCTGGTCGCCGCTCTGGTCGCCGTACACGTTCTCCGACCATCCCCCCGTGCCGGGACTCTGGGCGGTCGAGCCGCACCTCGGATTCCGGGGGACGGGCGCGAAGTTCGAGGAGATCCTGGTCGTCACCGACTCCCAGGACCCCGAGCAGAGCGCGTTTTGGCTGGACGACGATCTGCCGCACGTGCGGCGCTGGAACGAGGGGGCAGTCTGATGGCAGCGCTGACAGGCGCACGGGAGCGTTGGGTCCGGACGGGCGGGATCGAGCTGTGCGTCGCCGAGCTCGGCGACGCGGACCGGCCGACCGTCGTGCTGGTGCACGGCTACCCGGACTCCAAGGAGGTGTGGTCGGAGGTCGCGTACCGGCTGGCCGAGGACTTCCACGTGGTGCTGTACGACGTTCGTGGGCACGGTCGGTCGACGGCACCGGCCCCGCTGCGCGGCGGCTTCACCCTGGAGAAGCTGACCGATGACTTCCTCGCGGTCGCCGACGCCGTGAGCCCGGACCGCCCGGTGCACCTCGTCGGCCACGACTGGGGGTCGGTGCAGTCGTGGGAGTTCGTCACCGTGCCGCGCACGGAGGGCCGGATCGCCTCCTTCACCTCGATGTCGGGACCGTCGCTCGACCACTTCGGACGCTGGATCAAGCAGCGGATGACCCGACCCACACCGCGTCGGATCGGCCAGCTCCTCGGCCAGGGCGCCAAGTCCTGGTACGTGTACATGCTGCACACCCCGGTGCTGCCGGAGCTCGCCTGGCGCGGACCGCTCGGCAAGCGCTGGCCGAAGCTCCTGGAGCGGGTCGAGAAGGTGCCCGCCGGGGACTATCCGACGCCCTCGCTGCCGAACGATGCGGCGCACGGCGCCTGGCTCTACCGGGACAACGTCCGGGCCCGGCTCGGTAGGCCCCGCCCCGACGCCTACGCGCATGTGCCCGTGCAGCTGATCACACCGACCGGAGACTCC
Organism: Streptomyces sp. NPDC058877; assembly: GCF_042742855.1. NCBI lineage: Bacteria > Bacillati > Actinomycetota > Actinomycetes > Kitasatosporales > Streptomycetaceae > Streptomyces > Streptomyces sp. NPDC058877. Next base: position 51,300 of record NZ_JBHYMF010000005.1, read on the forward strand.
TTCCTCTCCGAACGGCTCTATGACGACCTGGGCAGCTGGGTGCCGAGCCTGACGCGACGGACCCTGCCCGCCAAGCACTGGGTGCCGCGCACCCGGCCGGACCAACTGTCGGCGTGGATCGGCTCGTTCGTCCGGACGCACGAGGACGCGACGGCTCCGGCCCCCAAGCCGGTCGCTGCGGCGGGAAGCGGGGTGCGGGCGGAGTACGCGGAGCGGTTCGGTGGCCAACTCGTGCTGGTCACCGGGGCTGCCAGCGGCATCGGCAGGGCCACCGCCTTCGCGTTCGCGGAGGCGGGCGCCCGGGTGGTGGCCGTGGACCGGGATGCCGAAGGCGCGGCCCGCACGGCCGAGATGGCGCGCTTGATCGGCGCCCCGGAAGCCTGGGGCGAGACGGCCGACGTCGCCGACGAGCAGGCGGTGGAGAAGCTGTCCGTCAAGGTGGCGAACGAATACGGCATCGTCGACGTCCTGGTCAACAACGCGGGCATCGGGCTCGCCGGTTCCTTCTTCGACACCTCGGCCGAGGAGTGGAAGCGGGTTCTGGACGTCAATCTGTGGGGTGTGATCCACGGCTGCAGGTTCTTCGGAGCACAGATGACGGCACGCGGTCAGGGCGGTCACATCGTCAACACCGCCTCGGCAGCGGCTTTCCAGCCCTCCCGGGCGCTGCCCGCGTACAGCACCTCGAAAGCGGCGGTGCTCATGCTCAGCGAGTGCCTGCGCGCCGAACTGGCCGACCGGGGAATCGGGGTGTCCGCGATATGCCCCGGCATCGTCAACACCAACATCACGGCAACCACGCGGTTCGCCGGGGTGTCGGACGCGGCGGAGGAGAAGCAGCGCCAGCAGAAGGCTTCGCGGTGGTACGGCTTGCGGAACTACCCTCCGGAGAAGGTCGCGGACGCGATCCTGGGGGCGGTCCTGCACGACCGGGCCGTCGTCCCGGTAACGCCCGAAGCCAGGGGCGCCCACCTGCTGTCCCGGCTCAGTCCGGGAGCCCTGCGGGCCCTTGCCCGCTGGCAGCCGCCCGCGTAGCCGACCAGGGCCGTCGCCCGTCCCGACCTGGCTCCGCCCCCGGTCGGGGGCGGAGCCGGATCGGAACCGGTACGACGCCGGGAGCAGCCCCTCATTGCCGGGCGCGGGGGCGGGGCGGCCCGGGACAGGGAGCCGGCCGAGTCGGGAAGCCGTCCACGGCCTGGCCGGGGTCGTGGACGAGATGACCCGCCGCGCGAACCGGGTCGCAGCACGAGCCGATCCGGAGAGCGGGAGCCGACGGGGGCGATGGGCACGGGCAGCGGTCGTACGATCCCTCTCGGCAAGGCCCCGGCGCCGGGGTGAAGGACGTGGGTGGTGGGAGCGGGTTTGTCCGAGCAGTCAGCACAGCCGGAGTACCGGATCGAGGATCTCGCCCATCACAGCGGGGCCACGGTCCGGACGATCCGCGCTTACCAGGACCGCGGCCTGCTGCCCCGGCCGGAGCGGCGGGGCAGGTCGAACGTGTACGGGGACGCGCACCTCGCACGGCTCCGACAGATCGCCGACCTCCTCGACCGGGGCTACACCCTGGCCTCGATCAAGGAGCTCCTGGACGCCTGGGACACCGGCAGGGGACTCGGAGGGGTGCTCGGCCTGGTCGCGGAGGTCCACGGGCCGTGGACGGACGAGGAGGCGGACCGGATATCCCGTGCGGAGCTGGACGCCCGTTTCGGCGGCACGCCCGACGAGGAGGCCATTCGGGAGGCCGTCGAGCTCGGCGTGCTGGAGCGGCTGCCGGGACGGGAGACCGAGGAGTACCTCGTCCCCAGTCCACAGGAACTGGCGGTGGCTGCCGAGCTGTACGCGGCGGGTGTGCCGCTCACGGCGATCACCGGGCACCTGAGGGAGCTTCGCGGCCAGGTCGAGCACATCGCCTCGCGCTTCCTGGAGTTCACGACCGAGTACGTCTTCGCGCGCTATCTGGAGCACCGACCGCCGACGGACGCGGACGCGGCCGAGGCGGCAACGATGGTGCGCCGCCTCAGGCCTCTCGCACAGCAGACGGTGGACGCCGAACTTGCTCGTGCCATGCGCCTGTTGGCCACCCGACACCTCCAGATCCACCTGTCCCCCGAGCTACGGCCGGCCAAGGAGGAGGAGCCCCGGGCGGTACCCCTGCCCGCGGCAACGATCCGTGCCGTCCAGAGCCTGGTGGGAGCGGAATCGGCCGCAGCCTTCGTCGCCGCCGCAACCGAGCGGGAACTCCACAAAAGAACGCTGGACGTCCTGACCGAGCAGCATCTAAAAACAGGTGAGGCCACGCAAAAGAGCTGAAAGAGTGACTCTCGTTGTCCACAGAATCACCAATTCGCCTGTGGATAACTCGACTTGCCTGTGGATCAAACATGCGTGAGCGGGGAAAATGATGAATGAGCGGCACATGGTGAAGGTGTCGAAGTACCTCTCCAAGCACCTGCGCCATCAACCCGAACGCATCGGACTGGACCTCGACGCACACGGTTGGACCGAGATCGACGCCTTGCTCCGGGCCGCCGCAGAGCACGGCTTCCCGATCACTCGGCAAGAGCTCGACCACGTCGTCGCAGGCGACGACAAGAAGCGCTTCGCGATCGAGGGCACCCGCATCCGTGCCAGTCAGGGCCACACCGTCCCGGTCGACCTGGCCCTACCGACCGCCGAGCCACCCGCGTACCTCTACCACGGGACGGTAGCGGGCCGGCTTCCCGCCATCCGAGCGAAGGGCCTGCTCCCCATGGCCCGCCACGACGTACACCTCTCTTCCGATCGAGCGACCGCGACCAGGGTGGGCGCGCGCCGGGGGCGCCCCGTCGTGCTGAGCATCGACGCCGGGGCCATGCGGCGGGCCGGGCACGACTTCCGCGTCAGCGCCAACGGGGTCTGGCTGACCTCGACCGTGCCGCCGGAGTTCATCCGCTTCCCCGACTGATCCACCCGTCCCCCTCCCACCGTTCCTTCCGCGCCCCTCCTGAGGCAGGATCGATTCCATGGCTCACCCCCACCTGCCCAGCACGGAAGCAGTCGTCACCGCGATCCGGGAGATTGCCCGGGAGTTCCATCTGGGCATCGAGGTGACCGACGACATCGGCGTCGACCAGATCTCCCGACGCACCTCCGGCGACGCGTTCGCCGTGTTCGACCCCGACGGCTCCCTACCGCACGAGGCCCTCGTCGAACTGGGCGGCTCTCCTTCCGTGACCGTTCGCGTCTTCTCCGAGGACGATGCATTGATCACCGTGGACGGCATCGCCTTCGCCGACGTGCCGCGCGATGCCGTCCCCGCCTTCCTCCGCTCGGTCCACGGCGGCCTCGCCCATGTGAAGGGCCGGTTCTTCCCGCCCGGCTGGTGGCTGGTCGTGCCGTTGGCCGGCGACGAGACCTACAAGGAACTCGTTCCGGGTGCCCTGCTCAGTCCCTGGATGAGCAGTCGGGTGCGCTGAACAGGCGTGATCGCGGCCCTCCGGCCGAACGGCGTCCAGCCCGCGAGTCCCGCGCCTCCCGCCCCGGCCGTCCGCCGGTTCGTCGGAGGGGTGCGGACTGCTCCGGCGGGTGCACTGCCCGAAGGCCATGGCCTTCGGTTCCCTCCCTGCTGCGCCCCGCAATCACCGCACTCCGTCGCAGGGGCGAGCGGAGCCGTCAGTCGCCCGAGCCCGATCGGATCACGACCTCGACGTCACGACCGGAACGGCGACCCTGCGCCACGACCTGGGGCAGACCCGCGAGGACATCGCCCACGAGTACCGGCTCCCGTGCGGGGTGGGTGGCTCCGGCCCACTCGCATTCCGGGCACAACACCATGCGGAGGCTCGCGACCCATGTCCCGTACGGCGCACCGCAGGAGTCGCACTCCTCGCTTCGCCGGCCCGTGACCATGCCCAGCCCTCCTCGGAGACGCCGTCAGCTCCCGGGAGCATTCCCCATCTCCCGGAAAACGAACGGATGTTTACGGCCATGTCCGGGCACACCGGCGGCCGGCCCTACCACCGGTCGCGGTCAGCCCGGTCCAGCCCGCAACAGAACGACACGGAAGGAACTCCTAGGGCTGCGGTCCCACCGTCACCAACCGCACGGACCGTCCGGAGATCCCCAGGGAGATGCCCTGCCGAGAATTCAGGCTCATATGTGCGGCTCCTCGCACGCCCGTGCGCCGGGTACGGAAGAATGGGGAGGTGACCTCTCCCCGCTCCATGCTCTCCTCCACCCCGGCGGCCCGACTGATCGCCACCGACCTCGACGGCACGCTGCTCCGTGACGACAAGTCCGTCTCCGAGCGCACGATCGCCGCGCTCGCGGCGGCCGAGCGGGCCGGGATCGAGGTCTTCTTCGTCACCGGCCGTCCGGCCCGCTGGATGGACGTCGTCAGCGACCACGTCCACGGACACGGCCTGGCGATCTGCGCCAACGGGGCAGCGGTCGTCGACCTCCACTCAGGAGGCACCTTCCTGGAGGTCCGTCCGCTGGAGCGACCGGTCGCACTCGACGTCGTCGAAGCCCTGCGCACCGCGGCACCGGGCACGTCCTTCGCCGTCGAGCTCACCACCGGCATCCACTACGAGCCGCACTACCCGCCCTTCTTCCTCGACCCCGGTGCCACCGTGGCCACCGCCGAAAAGCTCCTCTTCGAGGAGGAGCCCCACTCCGCGGCCCCCGTGCTCAAGCTGCTCGCCCAGCACTCCGAGCTCGACCCCGATGCGTTCCTCTCGATCGCGCGGGAAGCCGCGGGCGACCGCGCCGCCTTCACCCGGTCCAGCCCGACCGCCCTCATCGAGGTCAGTGCGCTCGGCGTCTCCAAGGCCTCCACCCTGGCCCTGTGCTGCGCCGAGCGCGGCATCACCGCCGAAGAGGTCGTCGCCTTCGGCGACATGCCCAACGACATCGAGATGCTGAGCTGGGCCGGCCGCTCGTACGCCATGGGCAACGCCCATCCCGATGTCATCAGCGCCGCGTCCGGTCGTACCGTCGGCAACAACGAGGACGGCGTCGCCGTCATCATCGAGCAGCTCGTCGCCGAAACCCTGTCCGCCAGCGCTTGAGGCGTCGTCCCTCGTAGTCGTCCCTCGAAAAGGGTCAGGTCGTCCCTCGGAAAGGGTCAGAGGGGGGCCTCCCACACCACCGCCGTGCCGCCACCGTCCTCGCCCAGACCAGGGCCGCACCAACTGGCTCCGCCCAGCGACTCGGCCCGCCGGGCGAGGTTGCGCAGGCCGCTGCGCCGCCCGCCCGCCGGAAGGCCGACGCCGTCGTCGGAGACCGTGAGGCGTACCCCGGCGGAGCCGTCGGGCAAGGTCACACCAGCGTCGACGACCACCTCGATCCGGCTCGCCTCCGCATGTCGGAACGCGTTGGAGAGCGCTTCTCGCAGCGCAGCGATGAGGTTCTTGCCGGTGAGTTCGCCCACCGTCGCATCGATCGCCCCGAGGAAGCGGTGCGCAGGTTTGAAGCCGAGCGGCACGGCCGCCATGTTGATCTCGCGCAGCACTCGGGTACGAAGCCCCGACGGTGCCTCGGCCGGTCCCTGCTGGAGCGCGAAGATCGCCGTACGAATCTCCTGGATGGTCACGTCCAGCTCGTCCACGGCCTTGCCCACGCCCTCCCGCACGGCCGGCACTATCGACCTGCGCTGCGCGCTCTCCAGCATCATGCCGGTGGCAAAGAGCCGCTGGATGACCAGGTCGTGCAGGTCACGGGCGATCCGGTCGCGGTCCTCGTACACGGCGAGACGCTCCCGGTCGCGCTGTGCATCGGCCATCATCAGCGCGAGCGCCGCCTGGGAGGCGAACTGGGTGGCCAAGGTCCGCTCGGCCTCCGTGAACGGGCGGGCCCCCCTCACCCGGGGCGTGGCGAGTGCGCCGAGCACCCGTCCGCCGCTCTGCAGCGGCAGCATCATGCTCGGCCCGTACGCAGAGGTGAACCGGCTGTTCATGCGGGGATCCGTGGATGCATCGGCCACGAAGACCGCTTCGCCCTCCAGGAGTTCCTTCACCACGGCGCTCTCGGACGGAAGCACCACGCCCAAGGACTTCGTGGGCCGCGGTGAGGAGACGGCAACGATCTCCAGCCCGCCCTCCTCGGCGGGAAGCAACACGATCCCGGCGTCCGCATCGGCGAGCCGGCGGGCCTGTTCGGCGACGACCGTGAGGGCGTCGTCCGCGTCACCGCCGGAAAGCAGCGCCGTGGTGACGGCGACCGATCCGTCGATCCAGCGTTCGCGCTGGCGGGCGGCCTCGTACAAGCGGGCGTTGCCGATCGCGATGCCGGCCTCGGTGGCGAGGACCCGGACCATGTGGACGTCATAGTCGTTGAACTCGCCTCCCCCGTGCTTCTCCGCGAGGTACAGGTTGCCGAAGATCTCGCCCTGGACCCGGATGGGGACGCCGAGGAAGGTCCGCATCGGCGGGTGGCCGGGCGGGAAGCCAGCGGCGCGCGGGTCCTCGGCGAGATCGGCGAGGCGAATGGTCTGCGGATCCCGGATCAACGCACCGAGGAGTCCTGCGTGGCCGTCGGGGCGGCGCCCGATCCTGCGGGCCGCCTCCTCGTCGACGCCGAAGGTGACGAAGTCGGAGAGGCCTTCGCCCTCGTCGTCGACGACGCCGATCGCGGCGTAGCGGGCGTCTGCGAGCTCGGCAGCGGTCTCGCAGATGCGGTCGAGGGTCGAGTGGAGTTCAAGCCCGGTGCCGACCGAACGCATCGCCTCCAGAAGCTGTGGCACACGGGCGGTGAGCTCGGTGGACAGCCCCTGGAGGCTGCGGGTGGCCTGAGTGGCGGCTTCCAGGGGGTCCGGAGACTCGGACGCGGCGGCGGTCATGCCCCGACCCTATTAAGTCCTATTTGACGAGAAAAGTCGGCTGTTCGAAATCGCGCCTCCCGGCCCGGTGAGGAGATCGGCCTCCACCTCCTGCTCCAGCATCCGGCGCAGCGGGCCGTCCACCGCTGCGAGCTCGGCGTACGGGCCGCGCTGCACGGTTCTGCCACCGTCGAGGACCAGCACCTCGTCGACCGCGTCGAGCCCGTGCAGTCGATGAGTGATGAGAAGGGTGGTACGGCCCTCGGTGGCCCGGAGCAGGTCATCGGTGAGAGCGTCGGCCGTAGCCAGGTCCAGGTGCTCGGCAGGCTCGTCGAGGACGAGGACCGGGAAGTCCGCGAGGAGGGCCCGGGCAAGCGCGAGGCGCTGCCGCTGACCGCCGGAGATCCGGGACCCGTGCTCACCCACGAGGGTGTCGAGCCCGTCGGGCAGCCCGTCCACCCAGTCGAGCAGCCGGGCCCTTCGCAGCACCTCACGGAGTTCCCCGTCCTCCGCCCCGACCTTGGCGAGCCGCAGGTTCTCACGGATGGAACTGTCGAAGAGATGGGCGTCCTGGGCACAGAGCCCGACGAACCGTCGCACCTCGTCGCCGTCGAGTTCCCGGGCCGCTGTGCCGCCGATCCGGTACGTGCCGTGCTCCACGTCCAGGAACCGGAGGAGCACATGGGCGAGCGTGGTCTTGCCGGATCCAGAGGCACCGACCACCGCGATGCGACGCCCGGCCTCCAGGGTGAGCCGGAATCCGTCGAGCGCGGGCCGGTCCTGCCCGGGGTGCCGAGCCGACAGCCCCGCCAACTCCAGCGGAAACGGGCTTGCCGGAGGAGCAGCGGGCGTCCGCGGCTCCGGTACGGGAACCGGAGCGTCCAGCACCTCGAAGACCCGCTCTGCGCTGCGCTTGACGCGCTGCCGGTACTGCACGGCGAGCGGTAGCCCGGTGACGGCCTCGAAAGCGGCGAGCGGCGTCAGGACCACCACGGCAAGGGCGACTCCATCCAGCCGCCCGTCCGCCACGGCCCGGACTCCCACGAGGGCGGCGGCGACGACCGTCAGACCACAGACCAGGGTCGAGAGCCCAGCACCGAGCGCCGTGGCCGCGGCCTGCCTGGCGGCGAGGGAAGTGAGGGTGCGATCGGCGGCCCGCGTCCGCTCGACCCGGTCCCGGAGCGCACCGGCCACCGTTAGTTCGGCGCAGCCGCGCAGCAGATCGGCCACGGCGGTCGCCAGGGTGCCGCGTGCGGGAGCGAGCCGCTGCTCGGCCCGGCGGGCGAGGGCCCCGCCCGCCGCCGGCACGGCGATGCCCGCGACCAACAGGCCCGTGGCGAGGACGGCGCCGGCCTCGGGAAGCAGCCATGCGGTGAACCCCGCCGAGGCGATGCCCACGATGAACGCGGCACCCACCGGGAGCACCCACCGAAGCCAGTAGTCCTGGAGCGCATCGACGTCCTGGACGAGCCGGGCCAGGAGGTCGCCCCGGCGCGTTCGGCGCAATCCGGCCGGAGCGATCCGCTCCAGACGCCGGTAGACGTCGACCCGAAGACCGGCGAGCATCCGCAGGACGGCATCGTGCGAGACGAGCCGCTCGGCGTACCGGAAGACCGCCCGTCCGATGCCGAAGGCACGCGTGGCCGTGACGGCCATCATCAGATAGAGCACGGGCGGCTGCTCGGAGGCCCGTGAGATGAGCCAGCCGGAGACGGCCATCAGTCCCACGGCAGATCCGAGGGCGAGGCTGCCGAGGAGCAGGGCGAGCGCCATGCGTCCCTTGAGCTCCCCTGCCGTCGCCCGCACGCGCGCGAACACGGGCCGTCCCGCCCCGGGAGGGTGCTCCCCGGACCGGGGCGCCGACTTCGGCTCTGCCTCCTCGCTCCGTACGGGGGCGCCCCCCGGTGAAACGGGCGGCCGAGGACCCGCAGCAAGCCCTCCGGCGCTTTCCGCCGGCCCCGCGCCCGCCACCGTCACCACCCGGTCCGCGACGGCGAGCAGCGCCGGCCGGTGCACCACGAGCAGCACCGTCCGCCCCACCGCGAGACGGCGGACCGCATCGACCACTCCTGCTTCCGTCTCCCCGTCCAGAGCGGCCGTCGGTTCGTCGAGCAGAAGCAGCGGCCGGTCTGCCAGGAACGCGCGGGCGAGCGCGAGGCGCTGCCGCTGCCCCGCCGAAAGTCCCGCGCCGTCCTCACCGAGGACCGTGTCGAGCCCCTGCGGCAAACCCGCGACGAACCCGTCCGCACCCGCGTCCCGCAAGGCATCCCGCACCGCCTCGTCGGTGGCATCGGGCCGGGCGAGCCGTACGTTCTCGGCGATCGTCCCCGCGAAGAGGTACGGCCGCTGTGGCACCCATGCGATCCGGGCCCGCCACTCCTCGGGGTCCAGCGCCCCCAGGTCGATGCCTCCGACCCGTACCGCACCCCCCGCCTCCGGCACTGCGAACCCCAACACCACGTCCAGCAGAGTCGACTTGCCGGCGCCGCTCGGACCCACCAGGGCCACCGTCTCGCCCGGTTCGACCGTCAGCGTCATCGCGGCGAGCGAGGGTTCGGTGCGCCCCGGGTGCCGTACGGTCACGCCGTCGAGCTCCAGGCGCACGGAGGACGGAACGGCTTCCGTGCCCCCGCTCCTTGCCGGCTGCTCCAGTACCTCGAAGATCTCTTCCGCAGCCGCGAGGCCCTCTGCAGCTGCGTGGTACTGCGCCCCCACCTGTCGCAGCGGAAGGTACGCCTCGGGTGCCAGGATCAGGATGACGAGCCCGGTGTACAGGTCGAGGTCACCGTGGACGAGTCGCATGCCGATGGTCACGGCCACGAGCGCGACCGACAGGGTCGCGAGCAGTTCGAGGGCGAAGGAGGAGAGGAAGGCGATCCGCAGGGTGCGCATCGTCGCTCGGCGGTACTCACCGGTGATCGCCCGGATCGACTCGGCCTGGGCCTTCGCCCTGCCGAAGATCCTGAGGGTGGGAAGACCGGAGACCACATCGAGGAAGTGCCCGGAGAGCCGTGAGAGCAGCTTCCACTGCCGGTCCATTCGGGCCTGGGTGTACCAACCGATGAGGATCATGAAGACCGGGATGAGCGGCAGCGTGACGACGATGATCGCCGCCGAGACCCAGTCCTCGGTGACGATCCGCGCCAGGACCGCCAACGGCACCACCACGGCGAGGCCGAGCTGAGGAAGGTAGCGGGCGAAGTAGTCGTCGAGGGCGTCCACGCCCCGTGTGGCGAGGGCGATCAGCGATCCGGTCTTCTGGCCGCTCAGCCACCCCGGCCCCAGCTCCGCCGCCCGACCGAGGAGCCGTCCCCGGAGCTCCGACTTGACCGCGGCGCTCGCCCGATGGGCGGCGAGTTCGGTCGACCAGGAGACGAGCCCCCGCGCCACCGCGATCCCGGCGAGTGTCAGCAGGGGAGTGGTCAGAGCGGAAACCGACCGGCCCTGCTGGAAGGCCCCCACCACGATCTCGGCGATGAGCATCGCCTGGGCGACGACCAGCGCCGCTCCGACGAGGCCGAGCACGACCACCGCAATCAGAAAGAGACGGGTGGCCCTGGCGTACCGGAGCAGGCGCGGATCGATCGGTTTCACGTGAAACATGCCCCTCGAGTGAGCGTCTGCCCTAGTGGGCGTCAGCGATGTGCTGCGTGCCGATGCGCTTGCGGAACACCCAGTAGGTCCAGCTCTGATAGAGCAGCACCAGTGGGGTGGCGATCGCCGCGCACCAGGTCATGATCTTGAGCGTGTACGGGCTCGACGATGCGTTCGTCACGGTGAGGCTCCACTCGGAGTTGAGCGAAGACGGCATGACGTTCGGGAAGAGCGCCAGGAAGAGCATCGCCACCGCGGCAGCGATGGTCACGCCCGAGAGCGCGAACGACCAGCCCTCGCGCCCGGCCCTGATCGTTCCGATCGCACCGACGAGCGCCACCACGGCGACCAGCATCGCCACGAGGCTCCAGCCACCACCCGATTCGACCTGCGTCCAGAGCAGGAAGACCAGTGCGAGCACCGCCGTGACGAGGCCCAGTCCGAACGCGAGCGCCCGCGCCCTGGCCCGGATGTCACCGACCGTCTTGAGCGCGGCGAAGACCGCGCCGTGGAAGGTGAACAGGGTGAGCGTGACCAGACCGCCGAGGAGTGCGTACGGGTTGAGCAGGTCCCAGAAGGTGCCGACGTACTCCATGTCGGCGTCGATCTTCACGCCCCGGACGATGTTGCCGAAGGCCACGCCCCAGAGGAGTGCGGGGATCAGCGAGGTCCAGAAGATGGCCTGCTCCCAGTTGCGCTGCCAGTTCTCCTCGGGCCGCTTCACCCGGTACTCAAAGGCGACGCCCCGGACGATCAAACAGATCAGGATGATCAGCAGCGGCAGGTAGAAGCCGGAGAACAGCGTCGCGTACCACTCGGGGAAGGCGGCGAAGGTCGCGCCGCCGGCGGTGAGCAACCACACCTCGTTGCCGTCCCAGACGGGTCCGATGGTGTTGATGAGGACCCGCTTCTCAGCCCGGTCGCGGGCGAGCAGCTTGGTCAGGATTCCGACCCCGAAGTCAAACCCTTCGAGGAAGAAGTAGCCGATCCAGAGGACGGCGATGAGTACGAACCAGACGTCGTGGAGTTCCATGCCTCGATCTCCTGGGCCTCAGTACGAGAAGGCCATGGGCCGGTCGGGGTCGCGGGGGTCCCCGCCGATCTTGGTGGGCGGGTTGAGGTCGTCCTCCGTGAGTTCCGGCGGGCCCGCCTTGACGTACTTGACGAGCAACTTGACCTCGATGACGGCGAGCACCGCGTAGAGGGTGGTGAATACGATCATCGATGTGAGCACCTCGGCCTGGGAGACACCGGGGGAGACCGCGTCACGGGTGCGCAGCACGCCGTAGACGACCCAGGGCTGGCGGCCCATCTCGGTGAAGATCCAGCCCCAGGAGTTGGCGATCAGCGGAAACGCCATGGTCCAGAGGGCGACGATCCAGTACCACTTGCCCCAGCGGGGGCTGAGCGCCTTCTGCCGGAACAAGACCAGGTTCGGCACCTCGTCCTCACCGGTCCGCAGCCCGGGCGCCAGCATGAACTTCTTCCGGGTCAGCCAGAGGCCCAGCATGCCGATGGCCAGCGAGGCCATGCCGAATCCGATCATCCAGCGGAAGCCCCAGTAGGCGACGGGGATGTTGGGCCGGTAGTCGCCGGGACCGAACTTCTCCTGCTCTGCCTTGTTGACGTCGTTGATGCCGGGGACGTACGAGTCGAAGTCGTCGTTGGCGAGGAAGGACAGCAGGCCCGGGATCTCTATGGCCACCTTGTTGTGGCCCTTCTCGACGTCGCCGTAGGCGAAGACGGAGAAGGGGGCGGGTGCTTCGCCGTCCCACAGGGCCTCGGCAGCCGCCATCTTCATCGGCTGCTGCTTGAACATCACCTTGCCGAGCAGGTCGCCGCTGATGGCGGTGCCGAGGCCAGCGATGATCAAGGTGATCAGACCGAGCCTCAGCGAGGTCCGCATCACCGGGATGTGCTTCTTGCGCGCCAGGTGGAAGGCGGCGATGCCCACCATGAACGCACCGCCCACCAGGAACGCCGCAGTGATCGTGTGGAAGAACTGGGTGAGCGCGGTGTTCTGGGTGAGGACGTGCCAGAAGTCGGTGAGCTCCGCCCGGCCGCGCTCCTCGTTGATGCGGTAGCCGACGGGGTGCTGCATCCAGGAGTTGGCAGCCAGGATGAAGTACGCGGAGAGGATGGTGCCGATCGACACCATCCAGATGCAGGCGAGGTGGATCTTCTTCGGCAGCTTGTCCCAGCCGAAGATCCACAGGCCGATGAAGGTCGACTCGAAGAAGAAGGCGATGAGCGCCTCGAAGGCCAGCGGGGCACCGAAGATGTCGCCGACGAAACGCGAATAGTCCGACCAGTTCATGCCGAACTGGAACTCCTGCACGATTCCGGTCACCACGCCCATGGCGATGTTGATCAGGAAGAGCTTGCCCCAGAACTTCGTCGCCCTGAGGTACTTCTCCTTCTCCGTCCGCACCCAGGCGGTCTGGAGCCCGGCAGTGAGGGCGGCGAGGGAGATCGTCAGGGGCACGAACAGGAAGTGGTAGACGGTCGTGATGCCGAACTGCCAGCGCGCCAGAGTCTCTGGCGCTAGAGCGAGGTCCACGTCGTTTTCTCCTTACATCGCCGTGGTCACATCGGCAGTTTGCCCCGCTTGACCCTCATGTTTCGGGATGAACCGGGACACGCTTGTGAACGCGTTCACATTCACAAGCATTATGACTCATGCGAAATCCGTACCTTCAACTGGGGCCCCACAGGAAGCCGCCCCTTCCCGGGGTCTTCAACATATTGTTGAATTCGGGGCATGGCACTTCGGATGCGCATCAGCTGGCCGGCCGGACACACCACGGCGACCCTTGAGGAGACCCCCACGAGCACGTCGCTCGCGGGGGTCCTCCCGTTCTCCTCAACCGCCCGGACCTGGGGCGAGGAGGTCTACTTCGACACCCCGGTCTCCGCCCCCGTCGAGGACGGCGCACGCCAGGTCGTCGAGCCCGGCACCGTGGCCTTCTGGACGGAGGGCGACGCACTCGCCCTCCCCTACGGCCCGACCCCGATCTCACGGGGTGCGGAATGCCGGCTCGCCAGTCCGTGCAACCTCCTCGGCACACTCGACGAAGATCCTCGGATCCTGGCCACCGTCAGGGACGGCGACCCGATCCGGGTGGAACTCGCATCGAACTGATCAGCCCTTGCGGAAGCCCTCCGCCGCCTTCAGGAACAGATCGTTCGCCTCCGCCTCACCGATCGTGACGCGCACGCCCTCCCCCGCGAACGGCCGCACCATCACGCCGTGCCGCTCGCACTCCGCCGCGAAGTCCATGGTCCGCTCGCCGAGCCGCAGCCAGACGAAGTTCGCCTGGGTGTCCGCCACGGTCCAGCCCTGGGCCACGAGCCCCGCATGGACCCGCTCGCGCTCGGCCACCAACGAGCCGACCCGACCGAGCAGTTCGTCCTCGGCCCGCAGCGACGCGACCGCCGCGTCCTGCGCCAGCTGGCTCACGCCGAACGGCACGGCCGTCTTGCGCAGCGCCGCAGCCACCGGCTCATGGGCGACCGCGAAGCCGACCCGCAGGCCGGCGAGGCCGTAGGCCTTCGAGAAGGTCCGCAGCACCGCCACGTTCGGCCGGTCGCGGTAGAGCTCGATCCCGTCCGGGATCTCGGTGTCGCGCACGAACTCGCGGTACGCCTCGTCGATCACCACCAGGACGTCGGAGGGCACCCGGTCGAGGAAGCGCTCCAACTCCTGCCTGCGGACCGCGGTGCCCGTGGGGTTGTTGGGGTTGCAGACGAAGATCAGCCGGGTCTTGTCGGTGATCGCCTCGGCCATCGCGTCGAGGTCGTGCACCTCGCCCTCGGTCAGCGGAACCTGGACCGAGGTGGCCCCGCTGATCTGGGTGATGATCGGGTACGCCTCGAAGGAGCGCCAGGCGTAGATCACCTCGTCACCCGGGCCCGAGGTGGCCTGGAGCAGCGACTGGGCGACGCCGACCGAACCGGTGCCGGTGGCCAGGTGCGAGACGGGCACGCCGAAGCGGTTCGCCAGCTCCTCCATCAGCCCGCTGCAGGCCATGTCCGGGTAACGGTTGAAGCTCTCGGCTGCGGCCAGCGTCGTTTCCATCACCCCCGGCAGCGGCGGATAGGGGTTCTCGTTGGAGGACAGCTTGAACGCCACGGGGCCGCCCGCGGCAGCGGGCTTGCCCGGCTTGTAGGTGGGGACGCCGTCCAGCTCGGCACGCAGCCTGGGGCTGCCGGTCCTCGTCCCGCTGGTCTCGCTCACAGTGTGGCCTCCTCGACCATCCGTACCGCCAATACTCCTCACCTTAAGAGGATTCGCCTCCTGTGCGAATGGGCTGTGGACAACAGGAGGGACACGCCGCGGCCACGGCCCGTCCGCCCGCCCACCCGAGGGGAGCGCGTGAGCGGATGGCGCGCGCCGGTAGCGAGCGCCGTGGCGCGCATCCCTCGTAAAGGTGAGTTGAGACCTCTTCGAGACCTCGCACCCTCGCCAGGCTTATGCCATCCGATGGACATGAATCACATGCAAAAGCCATCAACTACCTTTGATTTCATATCCATTGAGCTTTATCAGCCATGCAGAAACGTGCCTGTCAATGCCTGCCTATGCGGCCCTCTCGACCAGCCCTCATCGCCCTACTATCGGCTCGCCATGACAGCAGTAGGGAAGCATCAGGTGAGCCGGGCACAGACCCGCGGGAACCGGCAGGGCCGGGCAGGCATCCGGGACGTGGCCGCCGCCGCCGGGGTCTCGATCACAACCGTCTCCGACGCGCTCAACGGCAAGGGCCGACTCCCGGACGCCACCCGCCGCCACGTCCGCGAGGTCGCCGACCGGTTGGGCTACCGCCCGTCCGCGGCGGCCCGCACGCTCCGTACCGGCAAGTCGGGACTCATCGGCCTGACCGTGACCACGTACGGGGATGAACCTTTCACCTTCACCGAATTCGCGTACTTCGCGGAGATGGCCAGAGCAGCCACATCGGCGGCACTCGCCCGGGGGTACGCCCTGGTCATCCTCCCCGCCACCTCCCGCCATGACGTCTGGTCGAACGTCGCACTCGACGGCACCGTCGTCATCGACCCCTCCGACCACGACCCGGTCGTCACCGAACTGGTCCGACAGGGGCTACCCGTCGTCTCCGACGGGCGCCCCGCAGGCACCCTTCCGGTCACCGCATGGGTCGACAACGACCACGAAGCCGCCGTCCTCGACCTGCTCGACCACCTCGCCGATGCCGGCGCCCGCCGGATCGGCCTCCTCACCGGAACCACCACCGACACCTACACCCGGCTGTCCACCACCGCGTACCTCCACTGGTGCAAGCGGGTGGGTCAGGACCCCGTCTACGAGGCCTACCCGGCGCACGACCCGTGCGCGGGCGCCGTCGCGGCCGACCGGCTGCTCGCCCGCCCGGATCGACCCGACGCCGTATACGGCCTCTTCGACCCCAACGGCACCGACCTGCTCGCCGCCGCACGCCGCTACGGCCTGCGCGTCCCCGATGACCTGCTGCTGGTCTGTTGCAGCGAGTCGACCGTCTACGCCACCACCGAACCGCCCATCACGACGCTCTCCCTCAAACCGCGCCGGATCGGCACGGCCGTCGTCCAGCTCCTCATCGACGCCATCGAGGGGATCGACAACGACGGGCCGGTCGAGCGGGTGATACCGACCGAACTGATCGTCCGCACCTCCTCGCAGCGGCGCTCGCCGCGCACCACGGTCAGCCCACCGCGCTCGCCCTCCAACGACTGACCACGGGGCCGGCGATACCCGCTCCGCCGTCCTCGCCCCTGCCCGTGGGCGAGGCCGGCGAAACCGGTCAACGGACCGGCTCCTCCCCTGGACTGGACCTTCTCAATTCGGGCGAAACAACCGGTTAACCCGGAGTGGACCCGGATTCATCACCCCTGGTGCGTCACACAGGAGGACCCTCATTCCTATGATGGGCGGACGACACCGCGGACCACCCCGACCAGGCCGGTCCGCGATGTGCAGGGCATCGCGACGGTGGTGGAGGGGTCGATGACTCAGGGGGCCGGTCAGGAACCCGTGGCGCACACGGCGACGCTGCGTGACTTCCGCGTAGCGCCGTACGCCCGCGTACCCGTGCAGGGACACGCCGTCGAGCCGCCGGTCCCGGAGGAAGCGCTGCCCGCGGCATCCCCCGCCGAGGCCGTCCCGGTGCCGGCCGCTCCGCTCGGAGCGCCCCCGGCCCCCTTCGCGCCCTCCGTTCCGTCCGCGCACCTGCCCGTCGACCCGACCCTCCAGTTGGGGCGCCGCGTCACCCAGGCGTACGACGCCGCTCCGGCCCGTTCCTCCATCATCGCCGTCGCCACCGGTCACCCGGGCAATGCCTTCCCCGAAGGAGAGGTGCCCGAGGGGTACACCCCGACCGAGCGCGACCTGCCGATCATCAGCCGTGGCGACACCGTGCAGATCGAGGTCGCTCCCGAGCCGGCCCCCGAGCGCTCGAACGGCGACGGCCCCGGTCCCCTCTACGTCGTCGGGGACGTCCACGGATACCTCGACGAACTCCTCGCCGCCCTGCGCGCCCAGGGCCTCATCGACGAGAACGCCAACTGGGCCGCTGGCAACGCCCGGCTCTGGTTCCTCGGTGACTTCACCGACCGGGGTCCCGACGGCATCGGCGTCATCGACCTCGTGATGCGGCTCTCCGCAGAGGCCGCCGCCGCAGGCGGGTACTGCAAGGCCCTCATGGGCAACCACGAGCTGTTGCTCATCGGCGCGAAGCGCTTCGGCGACACCCCCGTCAACTCCGGTGCCGGCACCGCCACCTTCCAGGCCGCCTGGTTGCTCAACGGCGGACAGAAGCAGGACATGGACCGTCTGGAAGACGTCCACCTCCAGTGGATGTCCCGACTGGACGCCGTGGTGGAGGAGGACGACCACCTCCTCGTGCACTCCGACACCACCGCGTACCTCGAATACGGCGAGACCATCGAGGACGTCAACGAAACGGTCCACGAGATCATCAACCGGAACGAAGCGGACGAGGTCTGGGACCTCTTCCGGAAGTTCACCAAGCGCTTCGCGTTCCGCGACGACGCCGGCCCCCAGGCCGTCCAGGAACTCCTGTCGACCTACGGCGGCCGACGGATCGTGCATGGCCACAGCCCCATCCCGTACCTCCTCGGCCAGGTCGGCACGGAGGACGGAGAGGACAGCACGGACCCGGTCGTCGACGGACCGCACGTCTATGCCGACGGTCTGGCGATCGCCATGGACGGCGGAGTGACCATGGCCGGAAAGCTACTGGTCGTCCAACTCCCGCTGAACAGATGACGCATAACCCTGCGCATCCGGGGAAGTCGATTTCCGGAAACACCCTGTCAGGCCGCGGCGTCACCGCAATACCATCGGGTCATCCGTAGCAGGCTCTCCTCCGTTTCCGCTCGGCCAGCCGTTCCCACGGCCGATCCGGGCCTACGGAGCATCGGGGGATGCACATGAACGTGGCTCCGCACCTGCTGACCGAGGACCGCTCCGAGTACGAGCGCATCCTCGACGACGCACTGAGCACCGCACACGCACGTCCGGATCTCGACGGGGTCGGAACGCGGCTCACGGTCGCCCAACTGCGCTCCATGGCCATGAATGCGACAGCGCTGATCACCACCGCAGCCGCAAGCGAGTACGGCCACTTCGTGAAGGTGCGCGAGCAGAACCGTGCGGCCCTCAGGACCCGCAGAGCCGGTGCGGACCCCGTTCACGGCGTCGGCGCCATGGCCGTCGTCACCGTGATGGTGCCCGTCCTCGGGGGCACGACCGCCGCGATCCTGCTGGTGGTCGGGGCGGTCCTGCACGCCTTCGCCCCCACCACGGTCTTCGGCGAGACCCTGCTGACGGCCGGCTTGGTCTTCGCCGCCCTCGCCGCCGCCGGTCTGCTCTGCGCGGGCATCGGCCTCCTGCTGACCGCCCTGCGCAACAGCCCTGCCGCAGTGGACGGAACCGCTGCGGTCGACGACGAGCTCTCGCTCGCCCGGGAGGCCTGGCGCCACGCCCTCCTGGAGCGCGGCATGCTCCCCTTCTTCCGCGACGCCCTCGCCGCGACCACCCCGCCGGACGGAACCCAGCCCTGAGAACGAGCGGTCGGCCCCTCGCGACAAGGAGCCGGGTCACGCTTCCGCAGAGCCGGGCCGTCACCCCACCGGGCATGCGCACGACGGGGCCGCCGGGGCGTGTTGTGCACTCGACTCCGTCCGCCCGGAGGACGGGCCGGTGAGGGGCTTCGCGACGCGCCCGGGCGACGAACGGCGAAACGCCGCCCCGGGGACGAGGACCTCAGGGGCGGCGCCGTGTCCGGGTCAGTCCGCCAGCGGCAGGTAGACGCGGTTGCCGCTCGCCGCGAACTCCTTGGACTTCTCCAGCATCCCGGCCTCGATCTCCTCCGGGGTGGCGTCCGCTTCCCCGCCGAACTGTTCGGTGATGCTCCTGCTGATCTTCATCGAGCAGAACTTCGGACCGCACATCGAACAGAAGTGCGCGGTCTTCGCGGGCTCCGCGGGAAGCGTCTCGTCGTGGTACTCCCGCGCGGTGTCCGGGTCGAGCGCCAGGTTGAACTGGTCCTCCCAACGGAACTCGAACCGCGCGTCCGAGAGCGCGTCGTCCCACTCCTGTGCGCCCGGGTGCCCCTTGGCGAGATCGGCCGCGTGCGCCGCGATCTTGTACGTGATGACGCCCGTCTTCACGTCGTCCTTGTTCGGCAGGCCCAGGTGCTCCTTGGGCGTGACGTAGCAGAGCATCGCGGTGCCCCACCAGGCGATCATCGCCGCGCCGATGCCCGAGGTGATGTGGTCGTACGCGGGCGCGACGTCCGTGGTGAGCGGGCCGAGCGTGTAGAACGGCGCCTCCTCGCAGATCTCCTGCTGGAGGTCGATGTTCTCCTTGATCTTGTGCATCGGGACGTGGCCCGGGCCCTCGATCATCGTCTGCACGTTGTGCCGCTTGGCGATCGTGTTCAGCTCACCCAGCGTGCGCAGCTCCGCGAACTGCGCATCGTCGTTGGCGTCCGCGATCGAGCCGGGACGCAGGCCGTCGCCGAGCGAGTAGGTGACGTCGTACGCCGCCAGGATCTCGCAGAGCTCCTCGAAGTTCGTGTAGAGGAAGTTCTCCTTGTGGTGCGCGAGGCACCAAGCAGCCATGATCGAACCACCGCGGGAGACGATGCCGGTCTTGCGGCGTGCGGTGAGCGGCACGTAGGGCAGCAGCACGCCGGCGTGCACCGTCATGTAGTCGACGCCCTGCTCGGCCTGCTCGATGACCGTGTCCTTGTAGATCTCCCAGGTCAGCTCCTCGGCCTTGCCGTCGACCTTCTCCAGCGCCTGGTAGAGCGGCACGGTTCCGATCGGCACGGGCGAGTTCCGCAGCACCCATTCGCGGGTGGTGTGGATGTTGCGACCGGTGGACAGGTCCATGACCGTGTCGGCACCCCAGCGGGTCGCCCAGGTCATCTTCTCCACCTCCTCCTCGATGGAGGAGGTGACGGCGGAGTTGCCGATGTTGGCGTTGACCTTCACCAGGAACCGCTTGCCGATGATCATCGGCTCGATCTCCGGGTGGTTGACGTTCGCCGGCAAGACGGCGCGGCCCGCGGCGATCTCCTCCCGTACGACCTCGGGGGAGACGTTCTCGCGGATCGCCACGTACTCCATCTCCGGGGTGACCTCACCCCGGCGGGCGTACGCGAGCTGGGTCACCGCCTGCCCCTCCCGTCCCCGGCGCGGCAGGCGCGGGCGGCCGGGGAAGACGGCATCGAGGTTCTTCAGCCCCCCGCCCCGCGGAGAGGTGTGCTTGATGCCGTCGTCCTCGGGGCGGACCGGACGGCCCGCGTACTCTTCGGTGTCGCCGCGCGCGATGATCCAGTTCTCGCGCAGCGGGGAAAGGCCCCGCCGGACATCGGTGTCGATGGCGGGGTCGGTGTACGGACCGGACGTGTCGTACAGGGTGACGTCCTTGCCGTTGGTGAGGTGCACCTGCCGGACGGGCACCCGGAGGTCGGGGCGGGAGCCCTCGATGTACCCCTTGTGCCAGCCCGGCGTGCGCTCGCCCTGGTCGTTCTGGTCGGAGGCAGGCGTGCGTGCATCCTGAATGGTCATGAGACCGATCTCCCTACGCCGGCATTACCCGGTAACAGGTTCGGCGGTCGGCGCAGCCTCTTCCCGTACGGACATCGGTCCGTACGTACGGTGATCAGCGCCCTCTCAGCCCGGTGCTCCGAGCTCCCGCGTGTGCAAAGGTGGCACCACGCTAGCGTCATTCCGGGCGTGCTGAACAGTGGGCCCCCGCGCGTTCTTGCGATGATCGGTCGGTGACTTCCCCCCAGCGCACCCCCGAACCTCATGGCCACGGGCACTCCCACGCCCACGGCCACGGTCCCGCCGAGCCCGTCTCACGGCATCTGCGCAAGGTGATCGCCGCGGTTCTGATCCCCTTCGCCACCGCGGTCGCGGTGGGGCTGGTGGTCCTGTGGCCGGGCGGCACCCCGGCGCACGAGCGCACCGGGGTCGGCTTCGACCGGCAGACCCAACAGGGCGAGGTCGTCTCCGTCGAGCGCGTCGACTGCGCGGACGTGAACGCCGCCCAGGTCCCGCCGACCGGCGACACCTCCACGCCGGAGGGCCGCGAGGCGGTCAACGCGCAACAGGGGCAGTGCAAGAAGGCGACCGTGAAGGTGACCACCGGCCCGGACGAGGGGCGCACCTTCGTCGAGATCGTGCAGCCGGACGCGCCGCGCCAACTACACGAGGGACAGGGCGTGGTGGTGGCGTACGCCCCTGACGCCCCGCACGACCTGCAGTACTCGGTGACCGATGTGAACCGGAAACTGCCGATGGCACTCCTCGCCGGCATCTTCGCCGTGGCGGTCGTGGTGGTCGGCCGGATGCGGGGGGTGATGGCGCTCATCGCGCTGGCCGTGAGCTTCCTGGTGCTGACGCTCTTCATCCTGCCGGCCATCCTGCAGGGATCGAATCCACTGGTCGTGGCGGTGGTCGGGTCGAGTGCGATCATGCTGATCGCGCTCTACATGTGCCACGGCCTGTCGGCCCGCACCTCGGTCGCGGTGCTCGGCACGCTGATCTCGCTGCTGCTGATCGGTCTGCTCGGCTCGCTCTTCATCGACTGGGCCGCGCTCAGCGGGAACACCGATGACAACACCGGTTTGATCCACGGCCTGTACCCGGAGATCGACATGTCCGGTCTGCTGCTGGCCGGGGTCATCATCGGCTCGCTCGGCGTACTGGACGACGTGACGGTGACCCAGACCTCTGCCGTCTGGGAACTGCACCAGGCGGATCCGGGCATGGGTCCGCGCGGCCTTTACCGGGCCGGCATCAGGATCGGCCGCGACCACATCGCCTCGGTCGTGAACACGCTGGTCCTCGCGTATGCGGGTGCGGCCCTGCCGCTCCTGCTGCTCTTCTCCATCGCGCAGAGCAGCATGGGGACGGTGGCCAACAGCGAGTTGGTGGCCGAGGAGATCGTCCGGACGCTGGTGGGATCGATCGGGTTGGTGGCGTCCGTGCCGGTCACCACGGCGCTCGCGGCCCTGGTCGTCTCCGCGGACCGACCGGGCTCCGAGGGGGGGAAGCCCGCGGCGGCTCGGCGGGGCAGGCGGCGCCGCGCCAAGTAGGGGGCTCAGGCCGGGCCGGCGTTCTCTTCGGCCAGGATCCGGCCCAGCGCGGCCTCCAGGTGGTCCTCGAAGTCACCGAGCGCCCATTCCTGACCGAGCGGAACCAGCTTGTCCGTTCGGTCGAGGAAGGCGACCAACGGAGGCGCACTGGCACGGAACAGTGCACGATCACCGCCCACTTGCAGCCTGATCGAAACGTCCGAGAGTCCTTCCGGCTCGGTCGGGGCGATGTGCACATCGCCGTCACCGCTCGGCCGGTTGATCCCGTCGAGCAGCAGTTCCCTCCCGAACGCCCAGGTCACGGGCGCGTCCCCGGGGAGGTGGAAGGTCATCCGCACCGCGTAGGGATCCCGGGTCTCATACCGGAGTTCGACCGGGATCTTGAAGGAGAGCTCCTCGGAGACGAGGAAGCTCATCAGGACCTCGGCCTGAACCGACTCTCGCATCATGTACCCCGCAGTAGATGAAGCAGTTGTGTGAGCACAGCTGCTGAAAGCTGTGACCGAAACGGCCAGGAATGATCCACCATGGCCCTCTTGACGCAATCGTGCTGCACCCGCTAGCAGATCACAAGGAGTGATTTTTCAGATACTGATAGAGAACGCGAGTGAACCGAAGAGCCTACCGATCTCTTTGCGTAGTCGCTCGACTGCGGGGAGCAACTGTTCTTGCTGGTGAAGGGGGAGGGAAATCGCCATTGCGGCCACCGCAGAGCCCACCGTGATGGGGATGGCGGCACAAACCGTGCCTAGTGCATATTCCTGACGCTCCACTAGAGCATCCATTCGCCCCAAATCGCCCAAACGCTCCAAAAGAACACGGCGGTTACGCACCGTATACGGAGTGATGGATTCAACCGGGTGGCGATCAAGGTGGTCTTGACGGGATTTCAGATCGAGTTGGCTCAGCAGGCACTGGCCGATCGCATGGGCATGGGCGGTCTCCCGGAAGTCTGCCCACTCCTCCACCGCGGGGGCGGAGGGGGTGTCGGCAACGGCAACCAGCTCTACTTCACCCTCCCGGTAGAGGGCGAAGTAGATGGGGACGCCGATCTCGTCCCGCCAACGGGCAAGGGAGTTTTCGATCTTGGTGCGACGATTCTGCAAAGCTCCGCCACTGGCCAGCCGAACGGCGGCGTCCCCCAGGACGAACACGCCCTTCTCCCGGACCAGATAGCCCTCGTGCGTCAGGGTGCGGAGTAGGTGGTAGGTGGTCGGCAGGGGAAGGCCCGTCTCACGGGCGAGCTGCTTGGCCGGGGCACCCTCCACGTGGGAGGCGACCGCCTCCAGGAGTCTCAGCGCCCGCTGTACCGAGCTGATCAGGGTAGGTGCTGCCGTCTGCGTAGCCGTGGCCAAAGGTCACCCCCAGGCGTGACGACGGATGCAACGCACCCGCCCGCGGGGGCCGCCCCCGCGCACCGCCGGGCCTGGGAAACCGCTGCTCAGTACGGAGATCTACGCCCGTAGTCCCCAACACGGCGGAGAGATTCCACTGTAGTGGCAGCCCTGGGGACCCTCCCCTGATTCGACCAGCGCGTTCCCCCGCCCGGGCTAATGGCCCCGCTGCCTTCACGCCGATCGGCAGCAGGTGCTACCAGTCCTCACGGGACCGGGAGGACGAACTGAACTTCCGCACGACGTAGACCAGTCCGGCGACGAGCGCCACGAAGAGCAGCACCTTGAAGAGAAGCCCGACCACGAAGGCCAGGACACTGGTGATCAGCCCCCCGAAGACGATCAGGGCGAGGGCAGGTATGGCGACCCACTTCACCCACCAGGGCATCCCCGTGAGAATCTCCCGTACGGCCATCGTCCCTACCTCGCTCTCGAAGCAATCGCTCCACGCGCTCTGCGCCGAACACCACCAAGGCTAGAGGGGCAGGACGGCGCCCGGAGCACCAGCGGCCCCCGCTCTTCCCTGATCCGCCCCTTAGGGGCTGGGGTCCCTCCCCTCGGCGCCCCGTCCGGGACCGCGGGTCACCGACCCCGTTCCCGGCCCCGTTCCCGGCGCGTCCCGCCTTCCCGCCCGGCCGACTCAGATGCCCTTTCGACGGCCCTCGCCACCGGCCCGAAGCCTTCGCCCGTGCTCAGCCCTCGGGGGGAGAGAAGACCACCATCACCCGGAGGTCCTCGCTGATGTGGTGGAACTTGTGCTCCACCCCCGCCGGCACGTAGACCACGCTGCCCCGAGCCACCTGGGTCGTCTCCGTCCCCACCGTGATCGCCGCTCGACCGCTCACCACGAAGTACACCTCGTCCTGACCGTGCGGCTGCTGTGGATCGAGCTCCCCGGCATCCAACGCGTACAGCCCCACCGACATGTTCCGCTCGTGCAGGAACTGCAGGTAGGCCCCCTTGTGAGCGGCGCGCTCCGCCTCAAGTTCATCCAGCCGGAATGCCTTCATTGCCCGTCCGCCCCTGCCTTGACCCGATCGTGTCTGCCACGATCAGACACATGATGAATTTCGTAGTCAAGACGCTCGCCAACGCGGGCGCCCTGGGAGTCGCCATCTGGCTGCTCCAGGACATCACACTGACCGGTGAGAGCACCGGCAAGAAGGCCCTGACCCTCATTCTCGTCGCCCTGGTCTTCGGGCTCGTGAACTCTCTGGTCAAGCCCGTGGTCAATCTCCTGACGCTTCCCCTCTTCATCCTGACGCTCGGCCTGATCACCCTCGTGGTCAACGCCCTGATGCTGCTCCTCACGTCCTGGCTGGCGGAGCAGCTCAACCTCAGCTTCCACGTGGAGGGCTTCTGGACCGCCGTTCTGGGCGGTCTGATCATCTCCGTCGTCTCGTGGGCACTGAACGTCGTGCTTCCCGACGGCGACTGAGTGGAGACCATGACCTACCGCGTCTGCTTCGTCTGCACGGGCAACATCTGCCGCTCGCCGATGGCCGAGCACGTCTTCCGTCGACAGCTGGAGGAAGCCGGCCTCGGTGACCTCGTGGAAGTCGACAGTGCGGGCACCGGAGGATGGCACGAGGGCGACGGAGCAGATCCGCGCACGGTCACCGTCCTGGAGGAGAACGGCTACACCTCCGCGCACACCGCACGAAGGTTCCGCTCCTCGTGGTTCTCCGCCCTCGACCTGGTGATCGCCCTGGACGAGGGGCACCTGCGAGAGCTCCGGGGCCTCGCCCGCACCGACGACGAAGCGGCGCGGATCCGGCTCCTCCGTTCCTACGACCCGGCGGCCGGGGACGTGCTCGACGTCCCCGACCCCTACTACGGGAACCGTACGGACTTCGAGGAGTGCCTGGAGATGGTGGAAGCCGCGGGCGAGGGACTGCTCTCAGCCGTGCGCACGGAACTGGAGGAACGAACACCGTGACGGACCAAGACATCGGCGACGGCACGCGCGCGGTGCGGGCCGGGCTGCCCGAACCAGTGAAGTACGAGCCGACCCTGCCGGGCCCGGTCTTCGCGGCCCACTTCCACCTTCCGGGCGAGCCGACGGGCCCGTACACCTACGGCCGCGACGAAAACCCCACCTGGACCCGTCTGGAGCGGGCGATCAGTGAGCTCGAAGCGCCGGGGGAGGACGTCGAGACGCTGGTCTTCGCATCCGGCATGGCCGCGATCTCGGCCGTCCTCCTCTCCCAGCTGAAGGCCGGCGACACCGTGGTCCTGCCGGCCGACGGCTACCAGGCCCTGCCCCTGCTGCACGAGCAGCTGCAGGCGTACGGCATCCAGGTCCGCACCGCACCGACCGGAGCCGACGCCCAGCTGTCCGTACTGGACGGAGCCGGGCTGCTGTGGATCGAGAGCCCGTCCAATCCGGGTCTCGACGTCTGTGACATCCGTCGGCTGGTGCAGCGGGCCCACTCGGTCGGGACGCTCGTGGCCGTCGACAACACCCTCGCCACTCCGCTCGGCCAACGTCCGCTCGCCCTGGGCGCAGACTTCTCCGTCGCCAGCGACACCAAGGGCATGACCGGACACGGCGACATCCTGCTCGGTCACGTGACCTGCCGTGATTCCCGACGGGCGGCCGAGGTGCGACGATGGCGCAAGATCGTCGGCGCGATCCCCGGACCGATGGAAGCCTGGCTCGCCCACCGGTCGCTCGCCACGCTTCAGCTGCGGATCGACCGACAGTGCTCCACCGCCCTGTTGCTGGCGCGGGTCCTCGCGGAGCGCGACGACGTCACCGGGCTGCGCTACCCCGGGCTGCCCGGCGATCCCTCGCATGCGGTGGCGTCCCAGCAGATGCGGCGCTTCGGGCCGGTCGTCTCCTTCGAGCTGGCGGACCGGAAGCGGGCCGAGCGGTTCCTCGAAGAGCTGCGGTTCGTGGACGATGCCACCAGCTTCGGCGGCGTGCGCTCCAGCGCGGAGCGGCGCGGGCGCTGGGGCGGGGACGCGGTCACGGAGGGGTTCATCCGCTTCTCGGTCGGCGCAGAGGATCCGGAAGACCTGATCGGGGACGTGCTGCGCGCTCTCGACAAAGCTGGTTCAGCCGGCTGATCCCACACGGAACGGGGCGTTCCGAGCCTCCCCCCTCGTGGCTCGGAACGCCCTCGGTTCCCACACGGAAGCCGCTCGAACAAGGCTAGTTGACTGTGCGTCAGTGTCCAATCACGGTAGCGACAGAGACCTATCGACATATTTATAGTTGGACGGTCTTGGGGCGCAGTCAGCCGACCGCCTGAGTCGAACGGCCACGCGGTCGGGAGGGGACGGGCATGGATCTGGCCCTGCTGCGCACGTTCGTCACGGTGCACCGGGCCGGCTCGTTCACCCGTGCCGCCGTGCTCTTGGGCCTTTCCCAGCCCGCCGTCACCGGTCAGATCCGCACGCTGGAACGACAGCTGGGACGGCCCCTCTTCCTCAGACGGGCGCGCGGGGTCACCCCGACCACCATCGGCGACGAACTCGCCCACCGCGCCGCCCCGCACCTGGACGCCCTCGTGGAGATCGCCGAAGCAGGCCTGACCGAAGAGGGCGGGGTGCACACCCTCCACCTCGCCGGTCCGCCGGAGTTCACCGCGCTGCGCGTGCTGCCCGCCCTCACCCCGCTGATCGACCGGGGGCTCTCGGTGCGGTCCTCCTTCCTCGGCCGTGCGGAGGACATCCTCGACGGGCTCACGGCCGGCCACCACGACCTGGCCGTCTCAACGGCCCGCCCAAGAGGCGGCCTGCTCACCTCCACCCCGCTCTGCGACGAGGAACACGTACTGGTCGCTGCCCCGCGCTGGGCGGCACGGGTGTCCCCGGAGGTCCTCCTGAGCAAAGGGGCAGTGGCTCTGGAGCAGGTTCCGGTCGTGGAGGTGCACGAGTCGCTCCCCTTCGTCTCCCGCTACTGGGCGAGCGTTTTCGAAACCAAACCGGCAGCCACGGCCACCGTCATCGCCCCCGACCTGCACGCCGTCCGGGAGTCCGCTGCTTCCGGGGCAGGCCTCGCCGTCCTGCCCCGCTACCTGTGCGAGGAACTCCTGGAGCAGGGTCGGCTGTTGGCCCTGCTCGACCCCCCGGTTCCTCCGCTGCGGACCTACTTCCTGGTTGCACGCACCGGGACCCTCGGCTTGTCCCCGATCGCGCGGGCGCACGAAGCGCTGCTGGGCACGGCGGAGCAGTGGTGAGTTTCAGGACACCGCAGACGGGCCATTTTCTTCCCATGACCGAACGGCCCGTGATCAAGCGCACCGCACGCGCCATCCTGCTGGACGGGGACGACCTCATCCTCATCAAGCGGACCAAGCCCGGGATGGATCCCTACTGGGTCACGCCCGGCGGCGGAGTGGAGCCCACCGACTCCACCGTCGTCGAAGCCCTGCACCGTGAAGTGCTGGAAGAGCTCGGTGCCAAGATCACCGACGTGGTCCCCTGCTTCGTCGACACCATCGAGCACATCGTGGACGGGGGTGTCTCCGGGGTGAAGGTCCAGCACTTCTTCGTGTGTCGGCTCGGCTCCATGGACGTCTCGCTGCGGCACGGCCCCGAGATGGAGGAACCGGTCGGCGAATACGAGATCGTCCGGGTGCCCTTCAGCAGGGTCGGCATCGCCGCCGTCCACCTCGTCCCGCTCTCCCTACGGCACTACCTCGACGGCAACATCGAGGGCGTCCGTGCGATGCACGCCCCCGACCTGGGCTAACCAGCAGCGGCAGGGGCCAGCTCCGCAAGGAAGTCGTGCCGGATCCGGTCCGGTGGGACCCCTGCCCCACGCAAGGCGTCGACCCCTCGACGGACCATGTCGAGGGGACCCGAGAGATAGGCGTCGCGCTCGTTCCACGGCCCGTACTGGCAGACGGCGTCCGGGAGCCTCGCCTGCTCTTCGGTGACCGGATGGACGGAGAGCCACGGGAAGGTCTTCTGGAGCCGCAGCATCGTGTCGATGTCGTACAGGTCCTGGCCGCTGCGCGCCCCGTAGAAGACATCGACCGGGCGCCGGTCCCCGTGCTCGGCGACGTCCTCGACCAGCGCCTTGATCGGCGCGATCCCGGTGCCGCCGCCCATGCAGAGCAGACCGGTGTCCGTGGAATGGTCGACCGTCATGGAACCGGCCGGCGGCCCGAGCCGCAGCACGTCACCGGGGCGCGCCCGGTGGACCAGCGCATTGGAGACCCAGCCGGCCGGGACGGCTTTGACGTGGAGGGAGAGCAGCCCGTCCGGGCGGGGGGCCGACGCGAAGGAGTAGTGGCGCCATATCCGGGGCCACCACGGAGTCTCCAGGGTGGTGTACTGCCCGGCGAGGAAAGGATACGGCTGGTCGGGTCTGAGCGTGACCACGGCGATGTCCGCGGTCCGCAGGTCGTGGGAGACCACCTCGGCCTGCCACCAGGCAGGTGCCGACCGCTCGTCCTCCGCCGCTGCGTCGATCATGATCTGGGAGATCGTGGTGTACGTGCGCACCCAAGCCGCCTCCGTCTCCTCGTCCCAGCTCTTCACCGCGTACCGCAGGAGAGCACCGATGAGGGCCTCTCCGACCGCTGGGTAGTGGGCGGCCCGGGTGCCGTACTTCCGGTGCCCCCTTCCGAGGTTCTGTAGGTACGCGGTGAGGACCGGGACGTCGTCCATGTGCTCGGCAGCCGTCAGGAGCGCCCTCAGGAGCCGGTCCCTCTGCACGTCCATCGCTGCGGGAAACATGTCGCGCAGCTCGGGGTTTCCCACGAAGAGAAGCGCATAGAAGTACGAGGTCACCCGGTCCGCAACCGGTGCGATCTCAGCCAGGGTGCGGCGCACAAGCAAGGCGTCGGGAGAGGGCCCCTGGAATATGGGGGATTCCTGCCCGTCCGATACCGGGGACACCCACTCGTCCGTCGGGGTGGTCGGAGCATCCATCATGTGCCTCGCCTCACGCTGGCCGGCTTCCGTGATCGCAGCATGGCGCTTCTGGCAGGGACTGCGGACAGAAAGTGGCGTTCTCGGGCCGAAAGCCCGGGTTTCTGGCTAGGCTGCGCTGTTTTGAACCAGGGCGTAGGCCTCCCGGAGGTCCCCACCGCGGTAGCGGTGGCGGGAGAGACCGGCGAGATGACGATCCGCATTCACCGCCACTGCTTCCGCCACAAATGCGAAGAGCTCCGCGTCGGACATCGAGTCCCCGTAGGCGACGCAGTCGGCCGGCCCCACCCCGTACCCCTCGCAGAGCTCCTGCGCGATCCGCACCTTCGCTCGCGCGTTGAGGATGCCGGGTCGGTGGATCGGCTCGACAAAGGGGACCGCCGGCCAGCGCGAGCCGTGCACGGTGTCGACGCCCCAGTCGAGAAGCAGTTCAACGAAGAAGTCGGGCGACAGGGAGATCACCGCACAGCGGTCTCCTCGGGCCCGGATGTCGGCCCAGACCTCACGGATGCCCGCCAACCACGGCGCCCCTTCGAAGGCCGCCACCACCTGCTCCGGAGTGAGCGCGGACCAGAGCGCATGGGCCCGGACGGCGAATTCGTCCGGTGCGAGCCCCTGGAGGAACCCCCGTTCCAAAACGCTGATCTCATCGCCCAAGCCCAACTGCCGGGAGATCTCGACCGCGGCGGCCGACCCCCTGATGAGGGTGCCATCGAGATCGAAGAGATGCAGGCGACGTGGGCGGGGTTTCACGTGAAACATCGTCGGTGCATCGCGAGGCGGAATCAACGGCTTCGTAGCCGTCCTCAGGATTACTCGCCCGATCGGGTAAAGCATTGGACAGAGAGTTACCGCGTCGGACAGCCTGAGCATCATGCCGATTCCCCCTTTCCTCGCGCAGCTCCCCGTCCGGCGGCTCACCCCGAGGGACCTCCTCGCCTGCGCCGACCTCTCGGAGAACCGGGGATGGCCGCGCGAGGAACACAAGTGGGGGCTGCTCCTCACCGCGGGCACCGGCTATGGAATCGACGACCCCGAAGGTCCAGGCCTGGCCGCTTGCTCGGTGGTCACCTCGTACGGCCCGGAGCTCGCAGCAGTCGGGATGGTGCTCGTCGCCCAGCGGTACGCACGCCAAGGGCTGGGGCGTCGACTCATGCAGCACCTCATGGAGGAAGCCGGCGACACCCCGCTCACCCTGCATGCCACGGCCAATGGACAGCCCCTGTACGAACAGCTCGGCTTCGTCGAGACCGGCCGGGCGGCAATGGTGCGCGGACGCTTCACCTTCACCGATCCCGCTCCTGATGTTGCGGTCCGCCCGGCAACGGCGGACGACCTCCCTGCGGTCCTACGACTTGACCACGAGGTCTTCGGACTTGATCGCACCCACATGATCGCTCGGCTCCCTTCCTTCGCCGACCACGTCCGGGTCGCGGAGGAGAACGGTACGATCACCGGCTTCGCCGCTGCCTGGCCCAATATGGACACCCATGTCATCGGCCCCTTGATCGCCCAGAACCCCGGTACGGCCCAGGCCCTCATCGCCTCCCTGGCAGCAGCGACCGACCGGCCGCTGCGCACGGACATCGACGTGCGGCACAGCTCCCTGCTCAGCTGGGTGAAGGAGAACGGCATCGACACCATTGCCACCACATCGGTGATGGTCCGCTCGCTGCCCGACCTCCCCGGTGACTGGCGCCGCCGCTTCGCGCCCTTGACGGTCGCAGCCGGTTAGCACCGCCATCGCCGGGCGTACGCTACGAGACATGAGCGATCTTGAGATACGTCCCGCAGTCGAGGCGGACCTGTCATCCATCGTCGCAATGCTCGCCGACGACCCCCTGGGCGCCCAGCGCGAGTCGCCCGATGACCTCGCCCCCTACCGCACCGCATTCGAGCGGCTCGCCAACGATCCGAACCAGCACGTCGTCGTGGCCGTCCGCGAGAGCAAGGTCGTCGGAACCCTCCAGCTCACGGTCATCCCCGGACTCTCCCGCCGTGGAACCACCCGCTCGATCATCGAGGGCGTCCGGATTCACGGCGACGAACGCGGTAGCGGCCTCGGTACCCAACTCATCGAATGGGCCATCGAGGAATCCCGGCGTCAGGACTGTCGTCTGGTCCAGTTGACCTCCGACGTGACTCGCACCGACGCCCACCGCTTCTATGAGCGGCTCGGTTTTGAACCGTCCCACGTGGGCTTCAAGAAGAGCCTCTGAAAGAGCACCCCTACACCCAGCCCTGCAGCGTTTCACGTGAAACGCTGCAGAGCCCGCTTGTCCTGGTGGCTCAGAGCCCCCGCCAGCCCTCTTCGTCCACACCGCCAGGAACGGCATCCCCCGGCTCATACGGTTCCCGAGTGAAGACGAAGGACCCGAGGTCAAGATGGCTCACGCTCCCATCAGGGCGTCGTACCACTCGAAGGGCCTCCCCCGCGTAGTAGCCGTTCAGCCCGACCCAGCCGCCTTCGGGCAACGCGCGGAAGGCGGCCCGTCGGCCGGCGCCGCTCAGGGGTTCGAGCACCACACCACGCTCGGGTCCGAGTCGGAGCACATAGGCGTAGGTCCCCCAGTACCAAGGCCCCGTCAAGGCCAGCAGTTCCCCGTCCACCTCTGCCTCCGGAAGCGGGCGCCAAGGCTCTGGCATCCTCGGCTCCGCCTCCGCCACGATCCGTACGAGATCGGCCGCCACAGCCGCTGTCAGCGGCCCTGAAGTGGCATTGGCGAGGGCGATCCCCGCGAGCCCGCCTTCCACGCTCACCCACAGGCAAGCGAGGAAGCCCGGCAGCGAGCCGGCGTGGCCCACGAGGGTCCGGCCGTCCTTGCGCAGCAACTGGAGTCCGAGGCCGTAGCCCGCTTCCCACTCCGCCTCGCCCGCCGGGGAAGCCGGAGCACGCATCTCTGCCACGGACTCCGCGGCGAGCACCCGCTCGTCCCCCGCTGCGAGAAAGGCGGCGAACCGGGCAAGGTCAGCAGCCGTCGACCAGAGCTGTCCGGCCGGCGCCATCAAGCCCAGGTCTTCCGACGGCTCGGGCAGCATGACATCGGCCCAGGGGTGCACCGCCCAGCCACCTGCGTGTGGGGCAACCGGAGCAAGCGTCGTACGACTCATCCCCAGCGGCTCCAGGACCTCGCGCCGCAGGGCTTCTTCCCAGGTCACCCCCCGGACCGCCTCCACCAGCGAACCGAGCAGCGTATAGCCGGGGTTGGAATAATGATGGCGTCGTCCCGGCGTCTGCAAGAAGGGGTGCTCCCCCAGTACGTCGGCAAGCTCCGGACGCAGCTCGGCAGAGGACCGCTCCCACCACGCCCCGGGCGTCTCGGCCGCGAGACCACCACTGTGGCCGAGGAGTTGGGCGATCGTCACCTCACCGGCACCCGTTGCCTTCAGGTGCTGCTCCAACGGGTCATCGAGCCCGAGCAGGCCTTCGTCCCGCAGCCTCATCACCAGTACGGCGGTGAACACCTTGGTGATCGAGCCAATCCTGAACTGCGTATCGGCATCGGGTGCATGGCCGTCCACACAGCTGCGCGCACCGCTCCACAGCAACTCTCCGTCACGTACCACCGCCCCCACGAACGAGGGCGCCCTGCCCTCGGACTGGGCGACTGCGATGCGGTGCACCAGGGCACGCTCAGTACCCGGAAGCAGGGCTTCGAATGATGTCGTCATGCCACCATCCAACTGCAGGATTCCACCCCCTACGACCAAGTCCAGCGCTGCGAAACAGGGTTCCGCTCCTCGCCCGTGCCGTTCCTCCGGAAGACAGCGCCTCGCCTTCGGCGCACATCGACACCGGTCACGCTCGGCAGGGCAGCCTCCCCGTCACCCCGGTGGAGCCGCCGGATGGTGATCATGGCAGGGATCGAGACAGCCATGTCTCCTGCTGGCGGTCGCCATTGACGGCGCGGGCACGCATCACACCCGCGACCGGTGTCCTCCAGCCGTCGGTCAGGATCCGACACGGAATCAGGCAGAGGTCAGGAGGACCTTCCTTAGCAACGCCCCGAACTCCACCGGGTGTGTGGTCAAACCCGTGTGCCCGCCGGGGAAGCGCTGGAGTTCCATGCCGAGGCTCTCTGCCAGGAAAGCAGCCGACCGACGGGGAAGCTCACCGCGGGAGTCCTCGCCACCGGCGAGCACGAGCCGGTTCGACACCTCCTCCAGCCGGCGGACATCCGGAACGTAGGACATGAAGCTGGGCACGATCCGCCTGACGAAGTACGGCAGATTGGCCATCGTCTGCTCAGCACGGGCCGCTGCATGGGGCGGAAGCCTCAGTTCGACCTTTGGCGCGGTGGCGTCACCGCCCTCCTCAAGGCCCGCGGCAAGTACGGACATGGCAGGCATCAGCCCTTGGGCC
Source organism: Streptomyces sp. NPDC058877 (assembly GCF_042742855.1). Lineage (NCBI taxonomy): Bacteria > Bacillati > Actinomycetota > Actinomycetes > Kitasatosporales > Streptomycetaceae > Streptomyces > Streptomyces sp. NPDC058877. The sequence continues at coordinate 84,969 of NZ_JBHYMF010000005.1, forward strand.
TGGAACGCCGCCTGCATTCGTGCGAGGAGCGCGCGGTGTTCAGCCGCATCCGGCAGGAGCTCCACGACCGGTGGCTCGTGCGCCACAAGGCGTGCGATGCGTTCGGGGTGGACGGTGAGCAGGTGCAGCGCAGCAATGGCGCCCGAACTGGTGCCGAACACACGGGCGGGCTCACCGGGGGACAGCAGCTCCAGCATCCGGAACGCATCATCGGCGTGCTCGGCCACGTGCTGCTCGGTGTCGGGGCCGTCCAGTGTGCTGCGGGACATCCCACGCGGGTCATAGCTCGCAACGGTGTATTCGACGGCCAGCTCCTCGGCGACACCGTCATAGGAGGCTGCACCGCCGGCTCCGCCGGGGACGAGCAGCAGGAGCGGGCCTTCGCCGCGCACTTCGTAGTGCAGGGTCGCGCCGTTCACGGACAGGCTTCCGGTGGTCGGTTCGGTCATGCAGAGTCCCCTTCCCCAGACGAGGGCCAATGTTCCAGAAGGGCGTGCAAGGCATCGAGCGCGCGACTCCAGGACTGCTCCGACGAACGCTCGTGCGCGAAACCGCCCGTCGCTTCCAGGGCGATGAACCCGTGGAACGTGCTGCGCAGCAACCGGACCGCATCGGTCAGGTCCGGCTCGGCCAAGCCGTAGCCGCGCAACATGCCGTAGGTCAGCTCGACCGCACGCCGTGGCCCACGTGCTTCTGCGGCCAACTCGGGGTCGATCTGGATCGGGGTCTGCGTCGCCGTGTAGCGTCCCGGATGCTCACGGGCGTACTCCCGCCAGGCATTCGCAAAGGCGATCAGCGCATCCCTGCCGGCGCGTCCGGCAGTCGCCTCCGCGATGCGGATCGTCTTCTCGTCCGCAGCAAGCAGCGCGATCCGTCCGCGCAGATCCGCCAGACTGCGGACGTGCGCATAGAGGCTCGCGTCCTTCACGCCCAACCGTCGCGCCACCTGCGCCATGGTGACCCGGTCGAGTCCGACCTCGTCCGCCAACTCTGCGCCCGCGATCGTCACCTTCTCCGCGGTCAGTCCGGCCCTCACCATGCACTTCCCCCAAAACCTAGGTTCTCTAGCCACAAACTAGGGAACCTAGGTTAGGAAGTCGGAGGTATGACCGACAAGGGGGTTTTCGGGCTCGCGGATGGGGTCACGCCCCACCGTCCGGTTCCGATGCCGCCGTCGACGACTCCGCTGAGCCGTCACATCAGCGACGTCAGTCCAAGGGGTCTCGCACGGGGTCCCCGCGCACGGGCAGTGACCGCTCCGATGAACAGCGGGTCATCCCGACCCGCCCGCACTCGGCTCCGCAGACGGGGTCGGCCTCGGGGGAACGCCGCCAACCAACTAGTGTCCTGAGTCTCGGAAGAGGTGCATATCTAGGGTTTGGGGTTCGGCAGGCGGTTCAGGTAGCCGGCGAGGCGTTCGAAGATCTCGTCGGC